>CAMVAP010000026.1 GCA_947165485.1 uncultured Prevotellaceae bacterium | reverse complement strand
GAACTGCTCTTTCAAGAATGAAAATCTTGCGTCCTAGCCGATAGACGAATGGGCCGAAATGCGGTAATTTTCCGCAAAAGCGACTGCAAAATTAGTAACATTTTTTGAATTGGCAAAATTTAACACACCGAAATGGGAAAAAAGTTGCGTTTTTTGAGTTTTTATGACTCGTGATTGCCCAATAATGAGTAAATTAGCGCCATGTATGAGAAACTGAGGGGCATTGTGCTCAACACCATCCGCTACAGCGACAAGCACAATATCGTGCACATCTACACCGATGGGCGCGGGTTAATGTCATTTGCTGTGCCACAGGGCAAGACCCAGGCGGCCCGCATGCGCAACGCCATGCTCATGCCGTTGTCACTGGTGGATCTGGAAGCCGGCATCCGCAACGGGCGTGACCTGGCCACCCTGCGTGAGTTGAGGCGCAACTTTCCGCTTGCCACCCTCTATAGCGACCCCATCAAGAATGCCATTGCCCTGTTCATCAGCGAGCTGCTCGCCCATGTCATCCAGGAACCTGAAGGCAACAGCTATCTGTTCCGTTACATTGAGCAATCGGTTCAGCTACTGGAGCAGATGCCCGACCAGATAGCCAACTTCCACATCTGTTTCCTGTTCCACTTGGGAGCCCACCTGGGCATTCAGCCCAATCTGGAGAGCTACCGCAAGGGGTACTGGTTTGACATGACCGAGGGTGTGTTCGTTCCAGCTGCGGTGAGAGGGCACGACCTGCTACAGCCCCAGGAGGCCCAGGTCATCCACCTGCTGTCGCGCATGACCTTCAGCAACATGACCGTATTCCGCTTCAACCGCGAGGAGCGCAACCGCATGCTCGATGTCATCATCGGCTACTACCGCCTGCACAACGCTGCCATCGGCACCCTGCGCTCGCCCGACATCCTCAAGCAACTGTTCATATAGAAAAATAGTCTAATTAGGTAATTGCAATAAACCATTAATACAACGTCTCAATTTAGTAGTAACGAGACTTAACCCGAGGTTGATTCAAAATATTCTCGTAATCAACAGAATTAAGGATAATTCGCTTCCTTATCTTATACTGGTCATTGATAAAACTCTGTTCGGGTCGGAATTGTTCTGTACTAAGACCCGCAACATCAATCAAGAAGTGAGGCAAATCAGAAGTAATTATAGGTTTATTTGCAGATTCTTTTATTCGTTTAGCCTTGTCACTGTGCTTATCACAAAATTGTTGAGATGTCCAAATAAACAACGGAACCTTAACTTGGTATGTCGGATCAGATCGAAACGCAGCATTTCCATGACCAATATAATCATCGACTTCAAAAAGTTCCTCTCCATGGTCAGAGAAATAGACTAGAATACAATCTCTATCTTCTACCTTTTTAATAATCTGGTCTATGACATAATCATTATATAGTACTGAGTTGTCATAGTGAGCTACCAATTCCTTTTGTTCAGCAGTGAGATTAGAATAATCCTTGGCTGTAAATCGTTTGAATTTTTCGGGATATCTACTAGCATAAGTATAGTGCTCTCCTTGGAGATGCAAGACTATTAATTGGGGTGTGTCCTTCAATTCAATCTCCTGTAACATTTCCCCATCATATTGATACCCCTTTGTATTGCGATAATCAAACATCAATTGCGACAGTTTCTTATCAGTAAGGAAAGTGATGCCATGACCTACGAAATATTGATTATCCAACATAATAGTATTATATCCCGCAGCTTTAAAACAAACCGGAAATAAGGGGTCGGTAAAAAACGGAACGGGTTTCTTATTAAGAGGGAACACGGTACACATCACCATCTCGGTATGATCAGAGTAAGTTGCCACATCAAAAAAAGTTGTCAATGAACCATCATGTGCACGCTTGGTCAACAGTGGATTTGTTTCTTTACTATATCCATACAAAGAAGAATGATAGGACGAAAAACTTTCTCCAATAACAACAATTATAGTTTCAACACCATTAGATGACACCGTTGCCTTCACTGCATTATTGATTTTTTGCAAGGTTACAATCTGCGTGTGCCGTTTAAAAAGAATCGCAGACGAATGCGCGGCACGAGTAATAGGATGGAGTTGAGGGATCGACTGCCCATCATGAAAACGCACATAATTGATAACTGTAACAACATATAAGAGCAAACCCATTAGGGAAAGAGACATATAGGTAAATGCAGCAAAGCCATGCTGAGCTATTTTTGATGCCACCTTATTTATACACCACAACAAACAAACAATCGCTAAGATCGTACACAATAAAAATGGGATAGTGACATAGGTAATAAGGAATGATTTTGCTTCTTCAGACGTTGTTTGTACCATGATGTCCACTGCATCTTGAGATAAAACAAAATTAAAATTCAAGAGCAAGAACACATCTATTACACAGAGCAGAAGATGCAAGAATACAATTACAAATAAGAATATCCTATGCAGCCAAACTCTTTTCAATAAGTGATAGAATAGTCCTTCTATGGTCGCAAACAATGCCGAAACAACCACTCGGCAACAAATCTGACGCACAGAATCGGAAGAAGTTATAATAACACAATTAGTTATTAAGTTTAATAAGAACAAAAATAACATAATTTTATTACCCCAAATCCTAATAATAAGCTGGAGTAAGTGGTTAGCACACCGCATAAAATATTATAATTATATCAGAGGTTTATGTAATTATATAAAATATATGTCTATTTATTATCAAAGATAAGTGGATAGCAACCAACAGTCAGTTACCAGCTGCCGCCGCCGCCACCGCCGCCGAAGGAGCCTCCTCCGAAGCCGCCCCAGCTGCCACCGCCGCCCCAGCTGCCGCCGCCGCTCCATGAGGAACCGCCACGGCCCCAGTCGTTGCCGCTGGTGAAGATGATAGGTCCGCCCCAGGTGCCGGTGTCACCGTTGTTGCGGTTTCCGTTATTGCCTTGATTGCTCTTGTGGGCCAGATACAGGAAAAACACAAAGATGGCAATGAACATGAGGAAAGCAAACAGCGCCTCATCGTCATTCTGCTGGGCATAGTCCTCCTCATTATACTCGCCAATGGCCAGGTCGCGCACAACTTGGGCACCAGCCCACACGCCTCCCAGGTAGTCATTCTCCTTGAAAAGAGGAATCATCTCCTGATTAACAATGCGAGTGCTTGTGGCATCGGTGATAGCACCTTCAAGGCCATAGCCCGGGGCAATGAACGCTTCGCCCTTACTGTCCTCAGTCTTGGGCTTGATGAGGATGACGACACCATTATTGTTACCTTTCTTGCCGACACCCCATTTCTCGCCAATGCTATAGGCCATCATGGCCTTGTCATAGCCGCCAAAGTCATTCATCGTGACCACGCAGATCTGGTTGCTGGTTTCCATGGCGATGCGCTCTAGTGAATCTTCGAGCCACTGGCAATCACCGAGGATGCCCGCCAGGTCATTGACCAATCGTGGCGGATTGGGACGAGGCGGCACCTGTGCCCACAGCGTCGTGGCAGAGCAGCACACCAGCAGGACCAATGCAGCCAATCGACAAATCGCCTTATTCCATGTTGCCATATTCATTGTTGTGGTCATCAAGTTCATCGTCATCCTCAAGGTCGTCATAGGACACCTCGTTGCTCAACTCGTTCTCATCGTCACGCTCGCCAGGGAAGAACTGTGACAAGCGCTCCCCCATGTGGGAAATGATTTCACACAGGCCATCAACCGGCCTGCCTGCCTTGAGGTACTTGGTCAATTCAGCGACCTCGTCATCCCAGAATCCCTTGGGCACCACCTCGTTGATACCCGTGTCACCCAGGATGGCAAACTTGCGATCCTCATAGGCGACAAAGATCAACACAGCATTGCGCCGCTTGGTAGTGTACAAGTGCAAGCGGTTGAACGTCTTGGCAGCACGCCGCATCACGTCACCACGGCAACGGGGTGTCACATGGACACAAATCTCCCCCGTGGTGTGACGCTCGGCTGCAGTGATGGCATCGGCGATGCGCCGTTGCCCATCACTGGGGATGAAATCGACCAGTGCCATAGATCAGTGAACGCTAGGTACACTGCTGGTGCCAAAGTCCACCTTGGGAGCCTTGTCGGCACCCTCTTGAGCCTGGAAGTAAGGCTTCTCGTCAAAGTTGAAGAAACCAGCGATGATATTGGTGGGGAAGGTGCGGCGCTTGGTGTTGTACTCACGAGCCACCTCATTAAACTTGTTGCGCTCGACAGCGATGCGGTTCTCGGTGCCTTCCAGCTGATTCTGCAGTTCCAGGAAGTTCTGGTTGGCCTTCAGGTCAGGATAGGCTTCGCTCACGGCAATCAAGCGACTTAAAGCATTAGTCACATCACCCTGTGCAGCCTGGTACTTCTGCAGGTCCTCGGGGGTCATATTCTTGGGATCGATGGTCACCTTGGTAGCGTTGGCGCGAGCCTCAATGACGCCCTCCAGGGTCTCCTGCTCGTGCTTGGCATAGCCCTTGACCGTCTCCACCAGATTGGGAATCAGGTCAGCGCGGCGCTGGTACACATTCTCCACTTGAGCCCAAGCGGTCTCAACGCTCTCTTGATCTTTCACAAGGCCGTTATAGCCATTCTTTACCCAACCAAACAAAGCGAGGGCAATAATACCCAGGACAACAAGTCCGATACATCCTTTTTTCATTGTCTTTTTAAATTTATAAGGTGAATATGTTTTTTCTCACATGCAAATATACTAATAACCTTGTAAACCACTGCAAGAGTTATGCCATTTTTTTGAAAAATGCACCATCCAGAATCGCAAAACATCATTTCATACATTAATCCAGCCATTACGTCCAATAAGGTTTTAAATGTTTGGAAACGAGATTGGGGCGGATATAACTTTGCATCGTCAACAAAAAAAACGAATACAATTAACAACTAAAAAACTTACAATTATGGCAACCAAGAATTATTTCAACGAGAGCACCCGCAACGGGTTCAAGAGTGCAACCGCAGTCATCAACTCAGTTCACACCCGCTTGGGAATGATGGCAAGAGTAGCAATCCTCATGGCAGCGATGGCCATTGTATCGACGGCTCCCGCCATGGGACAAGTGAAGTTTGGCTTCAAGGGCGGTATCACCACCACCGAGCTCAAGAACAAGAACAGCCTGCTCGACAAGAGCAAGCACACGGCCTACACTGGTGGCGTGATGCTTGACCTGAACATCCCCAAGGTGAACCTGGGACTTGAAGTGTCGGCACTGTACCGTTATTCCCAGAGCCAGAAGCTCGACAAGAGCAGCACGACCGTCAAGCGCCATGCCATCGACATCCCCATCTATGCCAGGTACCGCCTTTCCATCCCTGTCGTTGAGCGCATTGTGGCACCCATCGTTTTCACCGGCCCCAACATCTCGGTCATCGTCAAGGATGATAACAAGCTCAAAGATCCCAACAACTCCAAGACCAGGGTTTCCTGGGACATCGGCGCCGGCGTGGACCTGTTCAAGCACGTGAGATTGACCGCCAGCTATGGCATCGGCTTGAAGAAGACCATGGATGTCATCGGTCAGGATTATGACGGCAAGCCCGTTGAGGGCAAGGACAAGTGCTGGACCGTGAGCGCAGCCATCATGTTCTGAAATAACACATTCCCATCATTAAGCATCCCCCCGAGAAAAAGCCATTTGCCTGGCTTTCTCGGGGGGATGACCTTTAAGTAACAACTGGTGTCGTTGAGAAGCCTTCCTCTAGAGAGCAAGTCTCAAGCCAATGCCGTGGCTCGTATAGGACGGCGTTACCGAGTTGCGGAACGACACGCGGCAAAACCACTCGTCAAAGTACCAGTTTCCGCCACGATAGACACGCTCAGCGCCCACACTAGGGCCAGTGGGATCATGCAGCGGATCCACCCCATAGTCCCCATACCAGTCCTGCACCCACTCATGGACGTTGCCACTCATGTCAAACAGATCCAGCTCGTTGGGCATCCTCGTCGCCACATCATGGGTGCCATGCACACCACTACCTCTCAAATCCCAGGAGTCGTTATAGGAGTACCACCCCACCGTAGTGAGGTCATCACTGCCTGAATACTTGAAGCCCATGCTCATGATACCACCGCGTGCGGCAAATTCCCATTCGGCCTCGGTGGGCAGGCGGAAATGCCCATCGGTCAGCTGATTCAACGTGGCGATAAACTGCTGGCAGTCTTCCCATGACACCCGTTCCACAGGGTGCTGATTACCGGCAAAGTAACTGGGATTACTGCCCATAACTGCCTGCCACAACTCCTGAGTGACCTCGGTCTGTCCAATGCTGAAAGACGACACTGTGACCTGATGAGCCGGTTTCTCCCTGCTGCTCGGGTCATTGCCCTGCTCGATTGTGGCACCCATCGTGAAGGTACCGCCCTCGACATGCACCATGACAAATGCCACGCCATTGACAGTAAAGGTTTCCTGGGGCTCTTCTTCATCGGGGGGCAACTCAATACCTCCCAGCAGAAAGTCGATGAGCATGGTCACATCGGCTATCGACACAGAGCCATCACGGTTCACATCGGCAGCATCGAAATTGACTCCTGTGATGCCACCCAACAAGTGGTCAATGAGTGTAGTGACATCGGCAATAGAAACATCCCCGTCGCCATTCACATCGCCACGCATGACAGCCGCTGCACGCGCATCCATCGGCCAGGCCAACAGCGTTGTCACCAAAACGGATAATAATATGCTATTCCATTTCATCCTGAAAGCGTTTTATCGTATCAATGAATGCGTACAAATTTCTTAGCACTGCGGCCCTTATCTGCGCTCGTCGTCACCTCGATGTTGACACCATCAAAGGGCTTGCGGCTCTCATGCCCCCTCATGTTGTAGTAGCGCACCTCGGATTTCCCTTCAACATTACCTTGCTGAGCGGGCGCTTCGTTGACCTCCTCAATGGCAGTCATGGGGTCATACCCCGCATCATCAATGGGTTCCAGATAGAAGGAACGCAGGGGCTCATAACCTTTCTCGGCCATCAATTCATCCCAAGCGGCAGGCAATTCGACCTCGACGGTGGACATGCCTCCACCAGGCATAGTCTGAATCTTGTTACGGGAAGCGTCGCCAGTAATCAGGAACGCCGTCTGCCCCTTCTGCATCGTGGGGATGGTCATCATCTGGGCATCATCACAGGCATACCACTCGGGCGTGGGGGTCATCGCGGCGTCCTCCTCTTCCTGCAGTTGTGCCATGTATTGCTCCAGCGAGGTGTGGTCAGGATTGATGGCACTGCCCGGGTTAGCATAGTAATGGGCATAGGCGCGCTCATACAGCGGACGTCTCGCGGTCGCAATCAATTGATCTTCCAGATGATCGACGGTACCATAGGCTCCCTTGAGATGGGCGGCGACTTCCTCGGTCATGAGGATGGCACGGTTAGTGAACTGCACGCCACTGCCCAATGCCAACTGGCATCGCTCGGTGATGTCCCATGCCAGCAGTTGCATGATTTTCTCGCCATCGGTGGTGGCAGGTGGCATGTTATTGCCCCACAGGAGTGTTGAAGCCACGGTCATGGCACTATTGTTGAGGTCGATGCCTTGTCTCACGTGATACGGATTCCAGCCCACACGCAGGCAGGCCTCATCATCCTCGGCCAGGCACCACGACACAGGATAGCCAAACGTGCCCATGCGGTCCTGTTTCACATAGTATCCCGCCAGATTGAGCATCGCCAGATTCATGAAGCGACCGATGGCAACATTGGCAGCCTCGTTGATTTGCCCCTGGCCATGATCCAGGCCCAACTGGCGCGCCACGGGGCCATTGGCCCAGCAATAGGGCACCCAGGCATGGGTACTGCCCAGTGTGCGGCGGAAGTCGCCCGAGGTCATGGCCTTGGTCAGTGCAATCAGCAAGGGCATGTATTCAGGCTTGCAACCAGCCATCACGCCATTGACAGCGACATGCCACACGAGCGACGATCGATAAGACGGCGACAGCACAGCGATGGTGCGGTTCCAGCGGTAGTCGGTGTATTTCATGAACTCCTCGACACGCGCCCTGGTGGGTGGGATAATGGGCATTCCATCGCTCCACATCATGTCGCGGAAGAACTCGTTCACCTCGTCGATGGTACCGCTGAACACGGGTTCCTGGGGGTCGGCGGCCTCGGGGTGAGAATTCTCGTCAATCTCTTCCTGGGTAATCTCGTCACATAGCATATCCAGGATCTGAGGCCACAACACCTCGCGGGTGTTCTGCTTGAGTTCCTCCTCGGTGTGGGAGGCAAAAGCTCCTGGATAAACGGCCACACGCAACACCGGAATACCGTTGTTATAGGCCGTGGTCTTGGCCTGGGTGTCAAAGCCTGGTGCCGCAATCATCACCGACGGGATGCCGATGTACTCGGCGGCGATGCACGAGCCGGTTTCCTTGGGCGTGCAGATGCCACAACCACCATTACCCGAGATCACCGCATCCACACCATACTCAATCAAGCGTTGCTGGAAACGCTCGACTTGAGGTTTGCGGGAGCGCGGACCAGGGAACAGGCCAGCCGATCCGATTTCGCTCAGCACATAGACCGTAGCCGTGGGGAAATTCTCCAGAATGAGTTTCTTGAGTTCCACATGGGTCACACTGGCCATGAATGACCCGCCCACCAGGGCGATGGTTTTCCCGTCAAAGGTATCGAGGCGGGGAGCCATTTCAATCATATCAACCGACGACTGCCCCATGGGCGACAGCACGTCATAGGTGCCCTGCGTCTCATCCCCACCGCAATCACCAGTGGGGTCACAGGTTTGAGCACTCGTGTTCAATGCAAGCAATAGCGCGCTTACAACAAGTAAAATACGTTGAAGAGTTCTGTGTAGCATAATAATCAATGAGTTTTTGAGGTTTTTACATTAGAGGGATGCAAGGATGGCAAAAAAGTTAAATCTTGTGACATGAAAAAAAAGGTAACGATATAGCAGTTGACCCTGCGTTGAAACGTCTCTGCATCAAACCGTGCTAACGCACGGGAAATTAAAAGAAAATTAAATTTTAAAATTAATTTGTTTAATTTCCCGCCCGACAGGGCGGTTAATACCATCGATGGGCCAACTGCTATATCATTGCCAAAAAAAATTTGCACCATGTCCATTTAACTTTTGACCAGTATCGGCATCTATTATGATGTATGCTAATCCAGACCGATGACAACTTGTTGCAGCAGATGCTATTTAACCCGTCCCAACGCGAGGAGGGGTACAAAATGCTCATGCGACAGTATGGGCGCGCCATCTACTGGCACATCCGTCGCATCGTCGTCGGCCATGAGGATGCCCAGGATGTCTTTCAAGAGACGTGTATCAAGGTGTTGAGCGGCATCAACTCTTACCGTGGTGATGGCTCATTGATCACCTGGCTCTACCGGGTGGCGACCAACGAGGCATTGCAGCACCTCAGGCGGCAAACCCACCTGTTCCAGCGTATCGACTCGCTGGGAGACACCTTGACCCAGAGGCTGAAAGCCGAGGCAACGCTTCATGACGATGAGGCCGTCACCCTCTTTCAGCAGGCCCTGCTCACATTGCCCACCCAGCAGCGCATCGCCTTCAATCTGCGCTACTATGAGGAATTGAGTTATGAGGAGATTGCCCGCATCACGGGCAAGAGCGTGAACACATTAAAGACCAATTACCACTATGCGACCGACAAGGTAAAGCGTTACATACAAGAGCACTCAAGATGAATGATCTATTTAATAAAGTGGGCAAGAAAATGCCCTACAAGGAAGATGAAGCCTATCTGAACCAACTGATAGAACAGGCGACAGATCAAGCCCTCCAACACAAACGCAAGCACAGGAGTCTGCGTCATCGCGTCATGATGATCACGTCGGCTGCGGCAGTCGTGTTGCTGGTTGTGGGCATTGGCCTGACGTTTATCGACCGTGACAGCAAGGCCAGCGTGACTACTCAACAGGTCGAGAGCCCCATCGATGAGTTCCTTCACTCCCTCAGTGACGAGGAAGTGGCCCAGCTACCCTACTACGAGATTGAAGAAATTCCAGAATACTAACCTAAATGAAATAATGACGACAAGATGAAACAATTGATGATATTAATACTAACGGCACTTGTCAGCTTCACGTTGACAGCTGGTGACGGGAAAAACGGCTCACTCAACGAGCGTTTCTATCAAGCCAAGGTGAGGGAGTTGACCTATCGGCTCCACATCACCACCGAGCAGCACAAGAAGTTTGAACCCATCTACCGAGCCTACTGCGAGGAAATGACCGCCTTGTGGAACGAACGCTCCCGTCCCATCAAGCCCAGCACCAGCACCGATGCCGCGGCCATGGCCAAGCGCAAGATGGAGATGCAGCAGCGGGCACAGGGCATCCGCATGAAGTATATCGACAAGTTTGCCACGGTGCTCAACGCCAATCAGGTGAACCGGATATATGAAGTCGAGAGCCTTATCCAGAAGAAGCTCAAGGAGCGCCGCGACCAGGCCAGGGACCAATAGGCACAAGCATCAATGATATCAAGAATGCCGACAAGAACAGTGTCCTTGCCGGCATTCTTATAGTTCCTGTTTTACAGCCCTAAAGCCTAAAACCTAAAGCCTAAAAATCAATAATTCTCAGCCTTGATCTGGAAGTAGGCCTGGGGATGGTGGCACACGGGGCACTCCTCGGGAGCCTTCTTGCCGATGACCACGTGACCGCAGTTGCTGCACTGCCAGATGGTGTCACCATCGCGCGAGAACACGATGTCCTGCTTGATGTTGTTCAGCAGCTTGAGGTAACGCTCCTCGTGCAGCTTCTCGATAGCGGCAACGCCTTCCATCTGCTCGGCGATCTCGTCAAATCCCTCCTCGCGGGCCTCCTGGGCCATGCGCTTGTACATGTCGGTCCACTCAAAGTTCTCGCCAGCGGCAGCGGCCTCCAGGTTCTCAATGGTACCCTTCACGGCACCGCCCTGCAAGTGCTTGAACCACAGCTTGGCGTGCTCCTTCTCCTGGTTGGCTGTTTCCTCAAAGATGGCTGCGATCTGCACATAGCCGTCCTTCTTGGCCTTGGAGGCAAAGTAGGTGTACTTGTTACGGGCCTGGCTCTCACCAGCGAATGCTTCCATCAGGTTCTTCTCTGTCTTGGTTCCTTTTAATTCCTTCATTGTGATAGTGTTAGTTTAGTTATTAATTGATGATAGATTATTGTGCTACAAAATTAGCAACAAAATCACACACCCCAAAATCCCCACCACTTTTTTTCGAGAATCTCCTACCGTTTAGGGACACGGGGATGTGTCCTAGAAGCGGTAGCCGACCGAAAGTTGGGCGTTGCCGTTCCTGGCATGGCTACCTTTATACAATGGTACCAGTCCCAGAGTGTAGCGAGCCTGGACAAAGACCTTTTGGTTGAAATTGTAGGTCGCTCCTAGGCCTATGCCAAAATCAAAGCTCCTGTCGCCTATGTCGTGTTTTTCTTTCATCTTTTTGCCGCCATCTTCCCAATTATCGGTGCTCTTGCCATAGACCATAAAACCAAATTGCGGGCCCAGGTCAAGGCTCAATGATGGAATCACATAGTACTTGAACATGACAGGAATGTTGATGTAATTAACCTGAGAGGTCGTGGTCACATCACGGGCAGGTTCTTCGCTCAGCCACGAGTCGTGCCACTCCCATTTGGGGCGCTTATGAGTGGCAAACACTACCTCGGGGGCGATAGCAAACCGGGTGTCGAAGCGGTATTCCATGAACACGCCTGCCTGATAGTTCAGGGCACTCTCGTCGTTGATGTTCTCGCCCCACTGGTGGGTATAGTCCACACCGATTTTAGGGCCAAATGTGAAAGTTTTCTGCGCCATGGCCGTTCCTGCGGCCATCAGCATGCACATGAGTGCAATCATTGTCTTCTTCATGATCAATCATTTTTTATATGTAAAACAGGATATTAAATTTCTCTATCTCAGCCTCCAGCCGAAACTCAAGTAGGGATAGTACCAATCGCGATGCAATCCGTATTTGTCGCCGAAGTGGAACGACGGCGTGATACCCACGCGAAACTGGAAGCCACCCTTGGTCTGCAGGCGGTAGCCCACGTTGCCAAACATGAAATAGCCAAAGGTGCTGTGCCTCAAGGTGTAGTTGTACTGGTTCATGCCCTCAGGAACATAAGCCTTATCGAGATAATATGTCTCGCTGTAATAGCCCAAGCTTGCACCTAATCCCAACTCAAGATGATGCCTGCCTTTGCCCAGAAGGTAGTTGATTTCAAGGGGAACGGCAATATCGTGGATGTTATGGGAAAGAAACATGAAATAGCTGCTCTCGCTATAGCCGTAACCCAGTCCCACGCGGAAGCCCAGGCCGTCATTGCCTCCCTTGAAGCGACGATCGTAGTTGATGCCCACGGTGTTGTGGGCACCAAACAATTCCAGCGACAGGCTGTGGTCGGGCTTCGGGCGCATTTCCAGTGAGTCCTGTGCAGTCATTGATAATGAGGCCAGCATCAGTGTCAGTGTGGCCATCCATTTTAATTTCATCGTGTGAGTGTTCATTTGTTTTTAGTGTATTATTCTTAGGTTGATTGCTTTTATTGTGTTGTTTCACAGGATGCGGCCAGCCAGACGGATGGTGATGACGGGATAAACCCTGCTGCGACCGAAGGTGCCATGGTTCTTTTCATCTACTTGCGTCAGGCGCTGGCCAGTTATCCCGTTATAGAGCCTGGGTTTGCCCCAAAACTGCACGCCCAGGTCGAGTTGAGCGTTCAGGCGGCGGGCACCGGGCACCGCACGGCCAAAACCGATACCCACATAGGGGCGGAAACGGTTCGTGCGCATGTAGGCATTAAACGAGCCTTCGGCACTGGTGGGAACCTGATAGCCATAATACCCGATTGTGGCGGGGCCCAGCTCGTTAGGGACATCGGCATAGTCGCCGCGACGAGCGTTGAAGTCGGCAATCTTTCTCCAAGTTCCGTAATCGGCATTCTCGAGAGATTCCACTCGCCGATGCCATGCCAGATAAGCACCCACGGTCACATGGAAGCCTGACTTTGATGGGTTGAAAGGGTAATAGTCCAGCAACAGGTGTCCCGATGAATTCGTGAGATGGGTATCGGTCTTTTGTTCGGGCAATGGCTCAAGGTCAGGGTCAAGTAGATAAAGCTTCTTGTTGAGTTCCTCATAATCCTTATAACCATGAAGATAAATTCCCAACAGGTCCACACCAGCCCTGAGGCCGAAGTGGTGGGTCATCATCGTGCCCATGTCAATCGTGAGCCCTGTAGAACCTAGTCCTCCTGACAGGCTGAAGTGCTTGAAAACATGATTATCCTGTCCCTGGCAGGCGAGGCTGGCCAGTAGCAAGGCAGCACAGATGCAAAGAGTCTTTTTCATCGTCAACAGTTAAAAAAATGATATCTTCTTCATGGTTGTTGTTCTCCTTGTCAAGTTGTCGTGGATGGTTAGACTTGGGCTGTGCCTGTGGCGAGTCGCTCCAGACTGTTCTTGATAATTGTGTAAGACCGACTCAAGTTGTCATCGTCGATATAGTAGGTCATGCTCAGGTTCTTGATGAAATTGCCGAGCAGGACACGTTGTTCCTCGGGCAGGGTGTCGTCATAATGATAAGCCATAAATGCGCCCAATAGACAATAAGACTTGTGTGATAAATAAAGGTTGGAGCTGCTGGTAACCAGGGCCAAATGGTCTTTATAAAGCACATCCTCGGCAAGGCGCGCTATCTGCGTTTGGTCAAAGGCACGGTAGTCTGCCGCAGTACACAGCACCAGTGTCCACGCTATCATTGAGGACTCGTTTACCGTGGTCTTTCCTTCTTGCCCGTAGCCCAACTGAGTGTAAAGATCTATCGTGGCCTCGGCTCCGCTTTTCCGTTTCATCAGTTCCTCGTAGCCATTGGACCGTGTCATGACCGACAAGATGCCGTCATAGGCGCTGTTGAACGCGAACCAATCACCGTTATAGGGATGGTTGAAGCATGTCCAGGCCAGATTGGGTGTCGACATGTTCTTGAGCAAGTCTTCAGGGACGTTGCACATGGCATGGAGCTCGTCGCCGGTTTGAGCTTCATCTTTGTGCTCCTTCCAGTAGTCGTAATTGTAGCCCTCGCCCGTGAGGTTGCTGTCGTCGATGGTGGGCGTCGGCCACATCTTGAAATCTCCCACGGGCAGGACGGGAGAATATGGATCCTCTTGGATAATGGGCGTAGGCTCCTCGGTAGTGCATGCCGTCATGCCCAGCAAGGCTAACATTAGCATGGTCATCATTGTTTTCTTTTTCATAATCTTTATTGTTTTAAATAAATGGTTAGTTGACTGTTTCCTGGGTGCGTTGCAGCGTGGCATCATTGCCGCTGTGGCGCTTGAAGGGATTGCTGATGGTGTTGAATGTCCACCTGAGCATGAAGGAGACACCGCGGGAGTCAAGATTGACTTCAGTGCGATGGAGCACATCCATGTATCGGGTCTGGCTGCGGGTGCTTGTGCCGCGGTTGAAGGCGTCATTGAAATTGAAGCCCAGGGTGAGCCTGTCGCGGCACAGGGTTGCCATCAGGCTCAGGTTCAGGCCGATGATGGAGTTGTAACGGGTGTATCCTGCATTCCATGGCGTGGAGTACCACACGTTGCACCCCAGCATCACGTGCGGCAGCACGTTATACTGCATGTTGCAGTGCAGAACGGCCTGGGGAGTGCGCTCGATTCTATCCTGCCCCATGAGAGGGATGATAATGCGGGGCAGGGTAGCCGTTGCCAGCAGGAACATGTTGAACCTGCGGTTGCTGTAGGTATAATCCAGATCCAGTGTCCATGCTTGCATGCGGCTGATGTTGACCGGGCTCTGGCACAAGGTCCCTGACGTGTACAGCAGGTGTGTCGTCTGGATGGCATTGTCTATTATCCGGTAGGACAGCTGTGCTGTGAATTGCCTGTATTGTGCCGTCAAGGCGATGCGGTCGGTCACAGTGGGAAGCAATTGCGGATTGCCGGTCGCGATCTCGCTGGAGCAGTAGATGACATTGGGTGACAGGTTGTTGCTGCCTGTTGCCGCTTGTGGTGGATTGCCCGTGATCATCAACCCGTTGCCTGACAGGGACGACGGGCCATAGCTCCTGTTGGGCAGCACGTTGTAATAGTAGGTGGAGCGCAACTGGTTGTAGGACGGGCGCACCAGGGTGCGGCGATAGCTGGCCGAGAGGTCAAAATCATCGTTTACCCGGTACCCGACCTGGACATTGGGTAACACGTCGTGATAGTTCTTGTCGTAGAAGATGACGGCATCCTGGATGGTATGGGTGCGGTCAAACTCATAGCGCAGGCCGGCGCTCAGCCGCCAGTGGTTCCACCGCTTGTCGAGCGTGTAGTAGGCGGCAGCCCAGTAGTTGTACCTGTCGCATCGCTGCGTGTCGCTCAGCTTATCCACTTGACTGAAGTTGTTGGCATATCCACCTTCCACACCGGCCTTGTGGCGCCATCCATCGGTGGCAAAATCATATCTTGCAATGCCTGTTGCGATGGTGTAGTCGTTGTAGTAGGTGATTGTAGTGGCCGAGGAGGCCGCAGTATTCTTTGCCCTTATTTCCTGGTCACTGGCTTGGAATGATGTGGCATAATCGGCAGTCAACAGCAGGCGCGAGTCATCGTTGCGTTGCCACAGGTAACTGGCCGAGAAGCTGTTGTTCTCGGTGTTCATCTTCATGGCGCTGAGGTCGGTTGTGGAGACATCGGTTATCAAGTCGTCAAAACTGCGTGACACCTGCAGGTCGACGCCTGTCTTGCTGAACAATCCGTTGTACTGTAGGCCCAGAACGCTCCTGGGGGTCAGGGCGTAGTTGAAGCCGACAAATAAATGGTATTCATCACCGCTGCCAGAATATCGTGTGGTGTCGTTCTTCAGGCCGCGGCCCTGGGCGTATGTGTATTGCGTGTTGGAACTCCTGGTGTTGTAGCGGTTGTAACCCAGCGAGACATTGCCTGACAGCTTCTTGTACTTGCCGTCCAGGGTCAATGAGGTGGCATTAGACACTTCCCGCTTGACCTCCAGCACATTCATCAGGCTGGCGCCCAGGTTGTCATTGATGAGGCTATGGGTATACAGCCTAATGGCGGCTGCCACATGGGAGGCATATTGCGCATCAGGCTCGCGAATAATCTCCACTCGCTTGACATTCTGTGAAGTGACAGCCTTGAGCTGCGCGTTGTCGATGACCTTGCGGTCATCGATATAGATTTCGGTCTTGCCATCACGCCCGATGAGGGAGATGTCATCGTTCATGCCCACGGTGACGCCAGGCGTCCAGCGCAGCAGGTCCATCGCGTTGCCGGCATTGCCCATGATGGTGCCGCCCAGGTTGCGCAGGGTGTAGTTGGCGCCGTCATGCTCGATTTGCATCTTGGCAGCGGTCACCACGGTTCCCTTGAGGGAGGTGATATCGCGTTGCATCTTGATGGTACCCGTGTTGTCGCGGGTGCACAAGCGATAGGCGGTCTTGTAGCCCACATAGGAGATGCGCGCGATGACGCGTGGTTGCTCCAGGGGGATGACAAAGCGGCCGCTCTCGTTGGTCACGCCGCCGCCCACCATCGCCGAGTCGGCAGGATTGAGCAGGGTGACGTTGGCATAGGGCAACGGCAGGTTGTTCTCATCCACCACCATGCCCTTGAGGCGATGCTCGGTCTTGTGAATGGCCTCGACATAGATCTCGTGGTCATCCTTCTGTGTCATGCGGATGGGATAAAAACCGATGATTTGACGTATGGCCTCGGGGACAGACTTATTCTTCAAGTGGGTCGTCACCCGGTAGTCTTCCAGGTCATCATAGATGAACACAATCTTGTAGCGATGGGTCTCTTGTTGCAGGAACTTGAGCGCATCGCTCATCGACACGTCACGGAATGCGTGGGTGATGCTTTGTGCGGTAGCCAGCATGGTACAGGCAGCACACAGTAATATTGCTATCGTTCGCCTCATGAGCACCAATGCTACTTTGCCTCAGCAGATTCCACAATCAGTTTGTCACCCTCGCGGTGGATGGAGAAGGCCTCAAAGTTATTGAGCATTTCAATGACCTTATCCAGCGAGTATTCAGGTTCCCACCGATAGAACAGACGTAGCTGTTGCACATCGTTGCCGCGATACTCCACTTCCACGCCATAGCGGGTTGCAAGCTCATCGAGCACTTGCTCCAGTGGCACTTCGTCAAACAGGCGGGGTTGAGTAACCGCAAGGGTATCTTCATGGGACTCAGCGTCCTCAAGTGGGGTAATGTCGGCTTGCCCGTTGCCCTGTTGAGTGGTCTGCTCGATTTGATCGCCAGCCGGTCTGGCACCCCACAAGCCCGTGTGCACCGCAGCAATGGCGATGCCCACGCACACAACTACTACCGCGACAGCGGCTGCGACCTTGTGCCACAAGGGCACGACCATGGCTGGCGTGTGCTGCTCAGTGGTCAAGCGTTGCCACTGCTCGTCAATCATCTCGTCGGTGAGACGCTCATCTGCCTGCTCGGCGGCAAGGGCGCTACGGGTCTTAGCCACCAGCGAGTACAGCTCGCGGCACTCGTCATCGGCAAGGATTTCCTGCCACTGCTGCTCGGTGTATTGCTCGGGATGCTGGAGCATCCTCAATAGTTGGTCGGTCTTGTTCATCGCTCAAGTGGTGTTAATGTTAAACGCAGTTGGTCGAGGCCGCAGCGCAGGTGCTTGTAAACGGTCGTTTCACTCACGTTCAACCGCTCGGCAATTTCGCGGAAGGTGAGTCCATCACGGTAATGCAGCAAGATGACCTCGCGGCAGGCGGGGGGTTCCAAGTCGGCAACGCCTTGATGCAGCGTGCTGATCTCTGTTTCGAGGTCCTCGACATCACGGCTTGAGACCTCACTTTCCAGCATCAGGAATTGCCGGGCCCGTTCATCGATCTTGTGGTCACGTATCACGTTCAGGCACTGGTTGCGCACACTCGACAACAGGAACGCGCTGACGGTAGTCTCATCCAGCGGACGGCCATCCACAAGCAGCCGGGCAAAGACATCGTGCACGACGTCCATGCTCTCCTCTTGGTCATGCAAGAGGATGGTAGCAAGCCTGTACATGGCACGGTAATGCTGCCTGAAGAGCCTTTCGATTTGTCGTTTCCTGTCTGTCATACACTCTATATACACACTCGGGGTGATTTACTAAACCATTTTCCCCAACTTTTTTTTAATTAGGGTAAAATAGGGACGGTTCTTTTGATGTAATTTTGGCCAGGGAATTACATCAGCGCCCTTCCTGTTTTCCTTGGTATTCGGGACGATGGTGGTAGTGGTTGCGCAGGGATTCAAAGGCAGTGGGTGTGGTTTTCAGGGCAGTGGTATCAGCAAGGATGTCGTAGCTGGCGGCGATGCCGTCAAGCGTGACCTCTTGTGCGCCAGTAGCGGGAGCGGCAATCGTCGGGACGGGGATATCCCAGTGGTAAAAGTCGTTCAGTGCCTCAAGCATCATGGCGGTGCCGCGCTGCTTGCCCTCAGCGCTATAGCCTGCGATGTGAGGGGTGGCGACGACACATTTATCTAATAACGCACGGGAAATATTGGGCTCGTTCTCCCAGCAATCGAGAGCCACATCACCATGCCAGTCGAGCAATGCCTCGTTGTCGGCGATAGCCCCACGGGCAGCATCGATCATCAAGCGGCAACGTGCCAGACCGTCAAGAAAAGCCCGGTCACACAGGTGCCACGTGGGCCACTGCCAGTCCCGTGTCAACGGCGTGTGAAAAGTGATGATGTCGCACCGGCGCTGCAACTCCACGAGGGTAAAATAGGGACGGTTCTTTTGATGTAATTTTGGGCCGAAAATTACATCAAAAGAACCGTCCCCATTTTCGCTATTTTCTTTGGGTGGGTCGTTGGGGAGGACGGTGAAGCCTAGTTGGTGGGCCCAACGGGCGACGATGGAGCCGATGTGGCCCACGCCGACGATGCCCAGGGTGAGGCCAGTGGGTGAAGATATGTGGCGGGCTTGCATCCAGGCGTGGATGGCGCAGAAAACCCACTGGGCAACGGCAGGGGCGTTGCAGCCGGGGGCGTTGCGCACGGTGATGCCGTGGCTGTCGCAATAGTCGAGATCGATGTGGTCGGTACCGATGGTTGCCGAGCCGATGAAGCGCACACGACTGCCATCGAGCAAGGCGGCATCACACCGAGTGCGGGTGCGCACGATGAGCGCATCGGCATCCTGGACGGCCTCACGGGTGATGTCATCGGGCTCCAGATAAAGCACCTGAGCACGAGGCTCGATGAGTCCCCGGATGTGCGGGATGTGGCTATCTACAATAATCCTCATGACTACAATAATTGAATCGTGTAGAATGCTATGCAGCCCACAATCAACAACAAGAGAGACACATACCGCAACGGCGACTTGCCCAGCGTGTGAGCATGAGCGACCTGAATTGCCACCATGAGACCCAGCAGGGGCAGATAAACCGCCGCATTGCCATAATCAATACACAGGGCGACCACTGCCATGATGAGCACAAGCACAAAGAAGGCATTATACACACGCGTCTGCATCCTGTAGTTCATGATGGTCATCAGATTCTTGATGGTGAGCACGATGCCCAGGAGAGTGGCCGCCACAACCAGCACGAGTTGTGGAGTGACGGGATGCCCCACCACAGTCCAGATGCCCAACATGTGCGGTCCCCTCAAGTCGGCTGGCGTGGCAAGACCCAGTCCCAGTACTATCCAGAAGGGCGTGATCAAGCCAAACAGCATGGCCAGCAAGCCCTTGAGGTTAAGCACACCCATGTTTCGGAAACTGAGCAGGAACGCGGGCAACAATGCCAGGGATCCGTAATGAAACATGCTTGCGGTCGCTATCATCGCAAAAATCAAGAAGATGCTGCGCTGGGAGTGTCGATCCTGGTAGGAGGCAAACAGCGGCAAGGTCGCCATCGTTGTCAGCAGGCCCAGCAGCGTGCCCGCATTGAGTGCCACCAGCCCCGACGGATGGGCCAACTGCAACAGGAAGAAGGCCGATGCCATCAAGTGGGTCACCGAGCGGACATAGCTGAGCACCTTGTTGAGCGCCAGCATGATGCCTCCTGTTGCCAGCAAGCACATCACGTTGACGGCTGCCGAGAGCGGCCCACTGTCGAGCAAATTTCCCTGCAACGAGAAAAATACTCCGTTACAGTCACCTGCCGCGGGCTGCACACCCATCGCAACGGCCACAGTTGTCGCTACCATGAGCACCAGGGCACACAGTATCATGAACGGACGTCCGTTAAAGTACTCGTTGATATGCTCTCCAGTCGCCATTCCGCATCAATGCAGAAGAAGACAAGAATTTACTCGTTGTCGTTGTTATCTTGAGGTCTCTGGTCGCCAGTAGGCTCGTCCAGGTCACGGCGTTTCCAGCTCTTGCGGCGGCCACGGATGATGGGCACTTCCTTGTCGGCACCCAGGGAGGGCTTGCGGTCACGCAGGATGCGCTTGGCAAACGTCTCGGTGTGACGGAATTCCTGGTCAAAGTCATCCTCATAGCGTCCCTTCCTGTCACGGTTATCGACACTGGACAACATGCGGCGGTCACGGCTGATGCCGGCACGGCGCTGACGTTCCTCGTCACTCACGGGCTCAGAGACATCACGGCGGCGCATGCCACCTTGCCTATCGCGGGAAGGGGCTTCATCCCTGCCTCTGGGATGGTCAAGACGGCCCTTGGAAACCGGATTAGTACCGGTGGGACGAGCGCCCTCACCACCAGGGTTACGTTCGGGACGAGTGGCGCGCCGGTAGTTGCCCTGACTGCGCTCGCTGGAATGGAAATCATCGTTGTGGATGCTTCCACCACTTTCCCTCATGTCATTATACTTGCCGTCAAAGATGACAAACTGCAGCAATTCACAATCCAGGCCACCATTATTCAACGCATAGCGAATCGACGGCTTCAAGCCAATCTTGAAGGACTGGTCCTTGTCGCTGCACACGAGCCACACGTTATATCCCGTGAAAGTGTGCTTCAACTTGGTGCCCAGGTCACTGTTGAACTGGTCTATGTCATCCATCTTGAGGCGCTCACCGTAGGGCGGGTTGCTGATGAGCGTGC
Organism: uncultured Prevotellaceae bacterium; assembly: GCA_947165485.1. Lineage (GTDB taxonomy): Bacteria > Bacteroidota > Bacteroidia > Bacteroidales > Muribaculaceae > Sodaliphilus. The sequence continues at coordinate 22,644 of CAMVAP010000026.1, read as the reverse complement.
CCTTCTCGGGGACAACGGTGATGTCCCTCACGTCGCGGCGCTCCAGCTCGATATACTTGTTCATACCCGCGCTCTTGACATTGGCACGGGCTATGGCGATGGCCTTACCCTCGATGTCACTGCCATAGATCTTGTGGGTAAACTCCCGCTCCTGGCTGTCATCGTTGTAGATGTTGTAGAACAGATCCTCGTCATAGTCGGGCCACTGCTGGAAGGCATAACTGTCACGATACACGCCTGGCGCAATGTTGGCACCGATCAGGGCAGCCTCGATGAGGAACGTACCCGAGCCACACATGGGGTCAATCAGGTCGGTCTTGCCGTCCCAGCCGCTCAACAGGATGATGCCAGCGGCCAGCACCTCGTTGATGGGCGCATCGGTCTGTGCCACACGCCACCCGCGCTTGAAGAGCGGGTCACCGCTACTATCGAGCGAGAGGGTCACGTCACGACCCGAGATGTGCACGTCAAAACGGATGTCGGGATTGTCGAGCCTGATGCTGGGACGCTTGCCATACTTTTCATTAAAGAAATCGGCGATGGCATCCTTGACACGATAGGTGACAAACCGCGAGTTGGAGAAATTCTCACTATAGGCGGTCACGTCAATAGCAAAGGTGGTATCCACGGTCATCAACTGCTCCCAGTCAAACGTCTTGACTTGCTCATACAGTTCATCAGCACCCGATGATTTAAGGGTCAGGAACGGCTTGAGGATTCGGATGGCCGTGCGACAAGCAAAATTGGCCCGATACATCATTTCCTTGTCACCCCTGAAGAAAACCACACGGTTACCCTCGGTAACATCCTCGGCGCCCAGGGCGCGCAACTCGTCGGCAAGCACACCCTCCAACCCCAGGAAGGTTTTGGCCGTCATGTCAAATTTCTCTGTCATCATGTTCAAATAGTTTTCGCCAATTTTTGGCAAAGGTACAAAAGAATAAGGAATAACAGGACCTGAATGAGTAATATTTTTAAGATTTTCCCTCAACAGGCCTTCTAGTAAAATTCAGACAAGGGCGCGCCATCATCGGCGGGCCCTTGCCTTGAAAATGCAAAGAGTTATTAAAATATAAGATGTTAGTTATGAAATCTCTTTACTTGAGGACCTTAACGGTCGTGGTCGTGCCGTCATCATAGCGTGTCACGATGATGTTCACGCCATCAAACGGTTCACTCGATGTCATACCCAGCGGGTTGACATAGGTCACATCAACAATGGTCTTGCTGGTCTCATACTCGTCGATGCTGGTGTAGGTGTCGGAACCGGTAGTCTCGACGACATAGTAGAGGTTCTCGCTTGAACTCTCGGTCAGCCCCTGCACCTCCTCAGCGACACGCAACATGGGCGTTGGGTTATCGCTGCGCACATAGTAGAAACGCCCGATGTACTCTACCAATCCGCCCACGGGCATAAGGAACGAGTACTCGCCGGCAGCATAGGTGCCGTCGGGATTCAACGGGAACATGTTGCTGCCGAATGAGACATAACGCTCACTCGTGACAACATCAAGCATCTTGACCGTCTCGACGGGGGTACCATCGGCTTGCTTGACTACGCGCCACACGCGATAGCCATAGCCCTCGTAGTGGTGCCCATCCTCGATGAGTGTGGGAGCAAAACCGGCGATGGTGCCGCCAGCAGTGATCCACATCCAGTTGTTGCCATCCTGGGTCACAGTCTTGCCCTCAGAGTGGCTGATGTTGAGCACGACATCGCCCAGAGGGCTCTCCTCGATGGGGGAACCATAGGTGTTGCCTTGTGTAACCTTGCCGTTGGCGACAACCACGGGAACATAGTAAGTGTCCTGATTGGTCACGGTAACATTGTCAATGTGGTTGACCCAGATGTCGTTGATGACCTCGGTTGAAGTGGGGAACAAGGTGATGGGGCTCTGAACAAAGTCTTCGCCCTGACGATTATAAGGCAAATAGGCACTCGACACCTTGTCATGGATCGAGAACGAAATCTCATGATTCTGAACAGCCCAGTTGTCATCACTCACGGTGTTGCTGGCGGTGCCGGCATTGTGATACAGGTTATAGCCATTGATGGCAATGGGACGCTTGGAGTCGATCTGCACCGATGCGGCATTGGTCACACCAGCAGGGAGCGGATTGGCAAGGTCATCGGCCTCCACTTGCTCAAGGGTATAGGGAGCATAAACCTCCATTTCGGTCTTATAGACGGGAACCGCTACCACATTACTGCTGCGCAGGCGCTTAGTGGTCACACCACTGCCAGGTTCTACACCGCCGCCACCGCTTTCAACCCCGGTGCCGCTGATGCTCCATGAATAGTTGTTTACACCATCGCTCACGGTAAACGCCAGGCTCTCGCTCTCCTCACTGGTGGGAGCATAGGTAATGGTAATCGTTGCCGATTCTCCAGGAGCCAGCTCAGCGGGAACATAGTCGGTGCTGAAAGAGCCGGTCAAGCCGCTCACGCTAGGCGTGAAGGGCAGGTCGCCATCGTTGGTGATGGTGATGGTACGGCTAGAGCTAGCGCCGATGACAACCTGTCCAAAGGCCAGATTGCCCTGGGCAGGGCTCACGCTGGAATTGATGGCGGCTTCCTTGATCATAAAGGTGTTGTCTATCGAGTTCACTGTAATCACATAGGTGCTGCCGGCGGGCATCTGGATGGTGCGCACATTGCCTACGGTATCGAGTGGACAATCCTCACCACGATGGTCGGCCCACTGATTAACCAGAGCCCAGTTCTGATCGTTGCTCACGGGACCAAAGCGGTAGCTTTCAATGCCGCTCCAGTCGCTGGAGTTACTGCCCAAGCGCTTGGTGAAACCCACGTAGGCATAGCCGTCACCACTATTCTGAGCCGTAATGGTAGCCGTGTAGATGCCAGTCTCGCTGTTACGGGTCATCTGCACACCATTAGCGGCACTCCAGTTTGATTCATTACCCAGGATATAAATCGGGCCGGTGTACAGGTAATCGGCTGCGACGGTTGCCGTCAATCCGTCGGCCACGCTGCTCACGGTAGCGGCACCCGTCTGGTGCAGAGCCTTACCATTATAGGTCACCGTCATCGAGGTGCCGTCCTGACTCAAGGCAGCATTCCAGTTGGTCGATGCGCTCACGCTGAGCTGATCAGTCAAGTCGGCACTCACCACATCCACAGTGGCGCTGCGGTTGCCATTGGTCTCATCCTCAATGCTCACCGCGCTCGGGTCAACCGACAATGACGGGTCGGTATTGCCATAATTGTCCAGAATGTACTGTACACCTGCCAGCGCATCAATCTTACCGTTACCAAAGTGACTGGCATTGGCGCCACTAGTCACATAGTTGTCGCGGATGGCCGTCTCCTTCATGATGTTCTTCACCTCACTCAAGGTCAGGTCCTTACCCACCTCTTGAGCGGCTTGCATCCACAGGGCCACAATACCAGCCGCCACTGGGGTAGCCATCGAAGTTCCTGACATCTCACCGTAAGGCGAAGAGGAACTATTGACCGTCACAGTACCATGATTGTAAGATGATACATAGTGATTGAGTGCCGAGATGACGATGTCGCCAGGAGCAGTAATCCAGGGTTGCTGGATGCCCGTGGGACCTGTGCCGCTCACGCTGTAGCTGGAAAAATCGCTGATGTCACCCAGGCTGTTGGTGCCCGAGCCACTGCGGCTCACGTAGGAACCCACCGAAATCACATTCTCATTGATGCTCTCGCCGGTAGCGCTATTATCATCGCTACCAGCAGTCCAGGTGTGGCCACTGGTGCTCACGTTGCCCGCGAAGTAACTGAAATCACCACCCCAAATGTCAACATTACTGTCGCTGCCACCGATGGGATAGACCTCAATGGCCAGGGCATAGCCGGATCCACGTTGCAGAGCGCCGCTATAGAGCAGAGCCTGATGCTTACCTTTACCCTCGCTATAGTCAAAATACAACGCAATGTTGCTGCCAAAATATGAGCTGACATTAACAGTGTTTGATTCCTCTCCTGTACTGATGCCCGCATCGGTGCTCTTGAAGGAATAGGAAGCCTGCAGTTCACCTGAGGTCTTGTTGATGACATAGATGTTGATGCCAATGCCATCGGCATCGGTAGCGCGGGTCCAGCAGTTGGCCAGAGTGCCATAGTAATAGTAACCATAGTTCTCGTAGTCGTAGCGGGTGCGGATGATAGTGCCCAGCGGATTGGCTTCGGTCGAGGTGCCTCCCACCCAGAAACCGCCGTTTACCGAACCATAGGCTGCTCGTCCCGCCTCGTTGCCAGCGGCAAACAAGCAGATGTGGTTAGGATGACTGTCACCAAAGTAGTCTGACAGCGCATCCTCGACATCGGTGGTGCCGTCATTGGAAATGAATCCGCTACCCCAACTGTTGCTGACCACCAGGGGCTTGCCAACAGCGTCGGCATAATTGGCCATCCTCTGGAAGGCATTGATGCAATAGGTAGCAGACAAATCAACACCGGCAAGGAACAGGTCGGCGCCAGGGGCCATGCCGCCATAGGTGGCCTGGCTGTGGTCGTCGGTCACAGTCACTGTCGTGCCGCTCACCTTCACACTCGAGCCACCGGCAATGCTGCTGGTGTGCGTGCCATGATCCTCACTACTATCATCGGTTGTGGGCAGGGTGCCGCTGCCGGTCCAGTCGGCGGTGAGCGATGAACCGGTGTAGCAATAAGCGCCCACAATGCGCGAATTGCCATCCTTATCGGTGAAGGCTTTGTGCTGGTAATCAATACCATTGTCGATGATACCGAGGACAACACCACTGCCATCATAGGTCTGCAACAGACCGGCATTGCGGGCATCGTTGCTCAAGGTGAGCACATCATCAACGTTGGTGGTGGAGCGCGCATTGTTGGTCAACGGGCGCATCATCGACGACACATTGATCTTCTTCACACCTTCGAGGGCTGCCACTTGCTCGATGGCATCGATGGGGAGATTGGCGGTTACCAGAGTTCCGTTCTTGAACTCGCACTGGATCTCTACACCCAGGGCCTCAAGTTCACCGATGACGCTCTTGTCGTTCACACGGATGAAAGATGCGATATAAACACGTCCGTCAATCGTGTCAGGCGACACGATGGGGCGACCCAGTTTGGGCAACACTTGTCCACCAGGTGCCGTCAAGCGGGTCGGAGCCTGAGCCTCATCAAAGCTGATGCGGCCCGCCATCTCGTCGAGGAACATCTGGGTCGTGATAGACATCTTGTTGATATAGGGCACGGCCTGGCTCCACGCTGTCACACCAATGGCGACAAAACCCAGCAGCAGCATGAAGCGCAATTTGTTAACTATCTTTTTCATATATGTGATATGTTTATTGTCATTAAATTTTACTCATAACTACCATAGACTTAATTGCCGCTATAATTACCATAATAGATACAGATGGGAGTTGATACATCAATGCGAGGTGACGTATCGTTGTTTCCACTGATGGTAATTGTATCGCCACTGTTGACGCCATTCACAACAAAATAGTTGATGATGCCCTTAGTGGCGGTATAGGTATTGCCGTTAATCTTGAATTTGCCAGCACCACTGTTATTATTGGTGGTTTTAATGGCAACAGTTACCGACTCATTGCTGACCCCAGAGGGCACAGTAAAGGTCACACTGTATCCGTAAGATATGGTGGCATAAGTAGTAGAGCCATAGCTGGTGTAATAAACATTTCCACCCCAAGGTGAACTAAGCGCATTGTTACCTGAAGTCATTCCAGTAAAATCAAGACTGCCAAGCACATCGCCTGTATTATAGCCGCCCTGGCTGGGGGCGGTGTAGGTCACATCAACGGCCTGGGCTGTGGCACCGGGGCTGGTCACGGTGATCGTGCCACTGGTGGCAGCGCCATCGGCGGTGATGGTGACAGTCTGGTTAACGCTGCCGCCTGTGGGCGTGATGCTGGCGGGACTGACGGTGAAGCCTGCGGGAGCCGTGATCACCACATTGCCCGTCAGGTCACTACCCGTCACGGTAAAGGTGCCTGTTGTGCCTTCATTGCCGTCGATGGCGACGCTGGCGGGGCTGACGCTGAGCGTCGGCGTGGCAACAACGGTGGCGGGGGAGTAGGTGACATTGACGGTCTGGCTTTGTGCGCCGTCGCTTGAGACGGTGATTACCGTCGATGCACCGACAGTGGCATCGCCGGTATAGGTCACAGTGACGGTGCCATCATTGTTCACAACGGTGAAGTCGCTGTTGCTAGTGCTCACATTGATGTCACCCGTGAGGGCGGTACCTGTCACGGTAAATGTGCCCGTCACGTTGGGTCCTTGAATGGCCAGTTCACTGGTGCTCACGGTGATGGTGGGCACAGCGGGCTGCTCGGGAGCGGTGTAGTTGACGGTGATAATCTTGTCGGCTGCGCCTTCACAGCTCACGGTGATGGTGCCCGTGTAATTCACATCGGCATTGATCACTTTCACCGTCACGGTAACAGGACCGCTCATAGCATCGGCGGCACTAATGTAGGCGGGGCTGACAACCAGACCCTCGGGGCTACCGCTCAGGTAGATGTCGCTACCCAAGTTGCTGCCGCTCACGGTAAAGGTTACCGTCTTGCTGTTCTCACCATCAATCGCAATCGCACTGGTGCTGGTCACGAGAACGGGGACATCGGGTACCGTATAGGTGATATTCACCGTGCTGGTGGCGGTACCGCTGGTAACGGTCATCGTGCCGGTAACGGTGGTGCCAGGAGCGGCATTACCTGTATAGTTCAACTTGATTGCGGTGCCTGCTGTTGCCTGCTCGCGAGTGAGCGATGCGGGGCTCACGGTAAAGTCTCCCGTTGTCGTGATCGTGGCGCCAGTGGTGAGCTGGGTGCCCTTCACCTGCACCATCTGGTCGTCGGACTCCATCACGATATCAGCCGACGGGCGAAGGATGGTCGGCCCCGTGTACTCCGAGTCGGCCATGGTCACATAGTAATTATAATAGGCCGAGTGGGTATTGTCACCCGTGTAGGCACTGAACACGTCGTTGACATAGTCGATGGCCGAAGCCAGCCAAGTGGTATCGCCATTGGCAAAGGGGCGAGCCGTGTAGTTGAGCGATGTGTTGTTGGCCGCATTGGCATACACATAATTCACTTGAGGCTTGATCACGACATTTCCAGTAGTGGGATATTCAGTGTCATCCACCAGATAGATTGAGATGGAGCGGATGCGCAACGAATAGGAGCTGCTGCCACTGCTGCCGTTGGGGCTGGTAATGGTAATCTTGCCACTGCTCACGTCCACATTGGAGAAGGTGTTGGTCGTGGTCGAGCCATTGTAACGGATAGAACTACCGTTCACATAGAGGTTACCGGTACCATAGGAGCCCGACTGAACAGTGATTGCCACATTGGCGTGGCTCAGGTTCATGCCAGTGGGGAAGGTGTAGGTAGCCGAGCCGTCACTGGTGAAATACATGTAATTGACACCATTGATGGAACCTGACAGGCCGTAAGCGTAGGAGCCTGTGCCAGTGTAGGTCCACGTGCCGCCCTTCTCATCGGTGCTGGCACTCAGGCTTGTCCCCTCCATGCTACCATAGTCAATAGTGGTGTAAGGCGACTGAGTGCTGCCATAGGTCACATTAACGACCTGGGTGTTGGCACCCGATGTCGTGCTGCTGATGGTGATGGTACCGGTGGCACCGCTAGTGCGTGTCACGGTAATGGTGTGGTCACTGCCCGTGGCGGTAAAGCTACTGGGGCTCACACTGAAGCCGCTGCTGGCCGTCAACGTGACGGTGCCAGTGATGCCGCTGGTATTGACCTTAAACGTCTTGGAGGTCACACCCTGCATGTTCAGGTCGTTGGTCGAGGTAAAGATGGCGGGGCCGCCGCGATAATAATTGAGCGTTGCAAACTCAGTCTCCTCGCCCTGGTCGTCGATGCGCACAAAGTGGAGCAGGTTGTCGCCAGTGGCCAGGTCATTGGCCAGCCATGGCGAGGTTCCCTGGTACACCTTCAACTTGTTATTGTAGTTGTTGAACTCGCCGGCGGTGGTGTACTGGCTGATGTTGTCAACCAGGGCCAGACGCAGAAACTCATCACGGTTCCAGCCAGGAATAAAGACATCATCCTCGTTGGACCAAGTGGGCGTGAAATATACGACCCCGTTGTTGACGGGCTGACCCGAAACAATATAGGTGAACGACTGGCTGTACTCCTCTTGAGGCACCTCATAGTAATACACATACTCGCCGTTCTCGATCGTACAGCTGACAGTGGTAAACTCATCGCTATTGATTTCAAGCAGCGAGCTGTAGGCTCCACTGGCACCCACAGTGTAGAGGTGGAAATACTCTACCAGGCCGTCATTGCCAACAAGGTTGGCTAGCGATGACGTCCAGCTGACCTTGATCTGATAATAGGTCGTGCCATCTTCAACCCGCTTCACGCCGGTGGTGTCGGCCTTGAGCTGGATGGCATAGAGGTTCATCTTGGGGAAGTGATGCGGATTGTAGAAGTGGTACAATGCCGAGGATCTGTTGGTGGGATAAGCAGACCCAATATAATCGTAATCATAGGTAACATATAACCCCGTGTGACTATCAAGGGTCCAGTAAGGATTATAACCCGAGACATAGCTTGAGCCATTCTGGCAGAAAGTAGCGTCATCATACATGGAACGGGCATCTACCTGAGTAGTCGTCTCGGTGATGGTTCCACTCGACGAGATGGATGCCCATACCCAACTGACGGTCTGGAACCAGGACTCCAAGCGGTAGTCGGGGACAAACAGGTTGAGGCCGCCCAGGGGCATGTGCTCGGTGTTGCCCGCACCGGCTACCGAGAAGTCATGGTGTTGCATCAGTGCCGACGGGCAGTCGTGACGGATGTTATAGGTCGCTCCAGCGGTCAACTGGGAATAGATATCCGTGATGTCGCTGAAGCTGGCATCGGTATCCACATAGCCATTGTTGGGACTGAACTGCTCAAACATCTCGGCAAACGGTGACTGGTTGCCAAAGTAGGATGTGGAGGGGTAGGAACTGCTGCGGGACGCTTTGTTGTACCAAGTGCTGTACAAGTCCTGGCCGTAGGAGATATCGCGGGCCTGCCCCTTGCTCAGGAAGAAGAAGCGGTTCAGGTAGGCCGAGCAATTGAACACGGCGCCAGAATTCTTGGTACCCTCGTTGACACGCACGCTGTTGGTGATTACCATCACGCTATCAACCATGCGGTCTAGGAACTGCACAACGCTCACCGAGTCACTCAAGTGAGACCCCGAGGGATAATAAGTGTCGTTAGCATAAGTCTGGTAGCTGTCCTTCACAGCAACTAGCATGACCGTATAGCCTTCATGATCGGGAGTATAGTCGCTGCCGTTGATGTTCCACCCCTGGCCGATCGGGCCATAATAGACCTCGCGGCCCGGGGTGCTCTCGTAGCTATCATTCAGGAAATAGCTGGCACTACCATTGGGGTTGTTCACGCTTGCATCCTGGGTATAATAGGATGAGTTGAATTGGGTACTGGGACCCTCATAGGATGCCGTGTAAGGTCCAGGGACTCGTGTATCCATGTAAACGCACCTGAGCAACGAGTAAATCTGGATGGGCGAGGTCGCCGTTTGGGCCAGATTGCTGGTTCTCACTGTGGTTCCATCAGACCATGAGTACTCGATTTGCGCTGCCTGGTTCTCGGTCAACAGGTAGGTTGGCTGAGCCCAAAGCGTAGTCCACCCTGCCACACACAGCAAGGCGAACATCATGAGATGTTTGTAAACTGGTTTCATAGCCACATGTATTAATTTATATCAGATTCTTTACAGTATCAGGTAGTTGTTGATTTCCAGTTGTCAAATTTAGAACCTTTATTTAATATGTAACAAGACAAAATACCAATAAACATACAAAATTTCAACAAAACAACTGTTTTTTTAAGCAAATGCAACCCTTGAATCTCATATCTGATAGAAAAATGCCACCGCTTCAAGGCATCCACCTGGCACGGCAATCTCTCATTAATACTCATTAATTCCAGTAATATGACTTGAAACTGGGAGCGAGGGGGTGGAAACTAAAAACTTTTTACTACCTTTGTCCTCAAATCATTAATTAAACAATAATCAATCATCAATTTCAATGGATAAAATTCAAGCAGGAAAGTATGTTGAGCTGGTGTATGAAATCTTTGTCGTTAATGGCGAGGAGCAGACCAGTGTTTTCAAATTCAATAAAGAGCACCCCGATGCCTTTGTATTCGGCATGGATCTGTCGCTCATCGAGGGATTCCAGAACCACATCATGGGTCTGGAGCAGGGCGAGAAATTTGACTTCACCTTGCAGCCCCACGAGGCCTTCGGCGTGAAGAACCCCGAGCTGGTGTATGAGCTGGAGAAGGAAATCTTCCATGTGGAGGGCAAGTTTGACGAGGAGAACATCCGCCCAGGAGCCCGTGTGCCCATGATGACCCAGGAGGGAATGCGCATCGAGGGTCAAGTGGTCAAGGTGACCGACGACAAGGTGTTCATGGACTTCAACCACCAGCTGGCAGGCGAGACGGTGCGCTACAGCGGCTATGTGCAGGTGGTGCGCGACGCCACGCCCGAGGAGCTCAGCCCCAAGCACCACGGCTGCGGCTGCGGTTGTGAGGATTGTGGTGGCGGTGACTGCGGCCACGATCATGGTGACGGCTGCAACTGCGGCTGCGGTGGCTGCTAAACCCCAATCTAACAACTTGAACAACTGATATCAACTTGGACAACATAAATTGTTGTGATTGTTGTTTTTGGGTTGTTGATGTTGTTAGATATACTTAATTAAGGAAATTTTTCTTTAATTAATTTGTGCATTATAAATTAATGTGTACCTTTGCCACCGATTAACAAACAGAGAGATTCTAAAACATTAATAATTAAAGTTTCATTATGGCAAAATTTGATAAGGCTATCTTAGCACAGAAGTACGGTATCACTGGTGTTACCGAGGTTCTGTACAACCCCAGCTATGAAGTGATGTTCAACGAGGAGATGAAACCCGGTCTGGAAGGCTTTGACAAGGGTCAAGAGACCGAACTGGGTGCCATCAACGTGATGACCGGCGTCTATACTGGTCGCTCGCCCAAGGACAAATTCATCGTTGACGACGTGAACAGCCACGACAAGGTGTGGTGGACCACCCCTGGCTATCCCAATGATAACAAGCCCGTTAACGAGGCCACTTGGGCCGTCTTGAAGGATCTGGCCGTGAAGCAGTTGAGCGGCAAGCGCCTGTTTGTCGTTGACGGTTTCTGCGGTGCCAACAAGGACACCCGCATGAAGGTTCGCTTTATCATGGAAGTGGCTTGGCAGGCTCACTTTGTAACCAATATGTTCATCCGTCCCCAGAACGAGGAGGAATTTGACCAGAAGCCCGACTTCACCGTGTATTGCGCCAGCAAGGCCAAGGTGGAGAACTTCAAGGAGCTGGGTCTGAACAGCGACACCGCTGTTGTGTTCAACGTGACCAGCAAGGAGCAGGTCATCCTCAACACCTGGTACGGTGGCGAGATGAAGAAGGGTATGTTCTCGATGATGAACTACTTCCTGCCGTTGAAGGGCATTGCTGCCATGCACTGCTCGGCCAACTGCGACATGAACGGTGAGAACACCGCTATCTTCTTCGGTCTGTCGGGCACCGGCAAGACCACGTTGAGCACCGACCCCAAGCGCAAACTCATCGGTGACGACGAGCACGGCTGGGACGACAACGGTATCTTCAACTTTGAGGGCGGCTGCTATGCCAAGGTCATCAACCTCGACAAGGATGCCGAGCCCGACATCTACAATGCCATCCACCGCGACGCGCTGCTCGAGAACGTCACTGTCGATGCCGAGGGCAAGATTGACTTTGCCGACAAGAGCGTGACCGAGAACACCCGCGTGAGCTACCCCATCTACCACATCAAGAACATCGTGCGCCCCATCAGCCACGCTCCCGCTGCCAAGCAGGTGATCTTCTTGAGTGCCGACGCATTTGGCGTGCTGCCTCCCGTATCGATTCTCGATGCTGAGCAGACCAAGTACTACTTCCTGAGCGGTTTCACTGCCAAGCTCGCAGGTACCGAGCGTGGCATCACCGAGCCCACTCCCACCTTCAGCGCTTGCTTTGGCCAGGCATTCCTGGAACTGCACCCGACGAAGTATGCCGAGGAGCTCGTTAAGCGCATGAAGATGAGCGGTGCCAAGGCTTATCTGGTCAACACCGGCTGGAACGGCACTGGCAAGCGCATCTCGATTCGCGACACCCGTGGCATCATCGACGCTATCCTCAACCACAGCATCGATAACGCTCCCACCAAGGTGATCCCCTACTTCAACCTCACTGTTCCCACCCAGCTTGAGGGCGTTGACACGGGCATCCTTGACCCGCGCGACACCTATGCCGACGCTGCACAGTGGGAAGAGAAGGCCAAGGATCTGGCCGCCCGCTTCATCAAGAACTTCGTCAAGTATGAGGACAACGAGGCAGGCAAGGCTCTGGTAGCCGCTGGTCCCCAGCTCTAAACCCCTAGGGCAATAATAAAACAAATTCTATAGTCCTGCAGGGCGGTTCCCGTTGTGTGAACCGCCCTGTTTTTCACTTATTCACACATTTTTCCTCAAAAAAGTCACATTCATGTAAGTCACATTGATATAACTTTTTGTACTTTTGTCATGAGATGATGCGTATATTGATTGTCAATACTGCCGAGCGGACTGGTGGAGCGGCCATCGCGGCCAACCGTCTGATGCACGCCTTGAGGCACAACGGCCTTGAGGCAACAATGCTGGTGCGGGACCGCAAGACCGATGCCACCGACGTCACAAGCCTCGCGCCGTCGTGGAGGCTGCGGGCCAAGTTTCTGTGGGAACGGGGAGTAATCTGGCTTGCCAACGGGCTGAGCCGTCGCAACCTCTTCCAGGTGGACATTGCCAACGCGGGAACCGACATCACCCGGATGCCCGAGTTCCAGCAAGCCGATGTGATACACCTGCACTGGGTGAACCAGGGATTTCTCTCGATGGGCGACCTGGAGCGTATCTTCGCCTCGGGCAAGCGGGTAGTGATCACCCTGCATGACCAGTGGTACTTCACGGGCATCTGCCACTACTCGGGCGAGTGCGACAAGTACAAGTCGCAGTGTTGCCGTTGCCCCATGTTGACAGGAGGCGGCATCGGGGTGGATGTGGCGCGACGCGTGTTTGATCGCAAGCGTGCCATCTACCAGGGCCGCGACATCACCTTTGTGGGCTGTAGCCGCTGGATGGCCGACCTGGCCCGTCAGAGCCGCTTGACCCAGGGGCACACCGTCATCAATATGCCCAACGCCATCGACACCGACGTGTTCGCTCCAGGCGACCGCCTGGCAGCACGGCGGCGGCACGGCCTGCCCGAGGAAGGGCGGCTGATCCTCTTTGGCGCCCAACGCATCACCGACGAGCGCAAGGGTTTCCGCTACCTGGCCGAGGCGTGCCAGCACTTGGCCAGCCAGCAGGATGCAAGCGACATCGGCATTGTCGTGCTGGGCGGGGACGCCATGAGCGTTAAGGAGGCGCTGCCCCTGCCCGTCTATACCATCGACTACTTGAGCGACGAGCACGACATTGCCCGGCTGTATCAGGCCGTTGACCTGTTTGTCACCCCCTCGTTGCAGGACAATCTGCCCAACACCATCGTCGAGGCGATGGCCTGTGGCACGCCCTGTGTGGGTTTTGACGTGGGTGGCATCCCCGAGATGATTGACCACCGCCACAATGGCTATGTGGCGGCCTATCGTGACAGCCTCGACCTGCAACAGGGCATCCTGTGGTGTCTTGACCCGACCCGCCACGAGTCGCTGAGCCAGCAAGCCCGCGACAAGGCGCTGGCGACCTATAGCGAGGCGGTGATAGCCCAGCGATATAAGGAAATCTTAGGGGTTCATTAACCCTGGTCGTCCCTAACGGGACTTCACCCCCCACGGACACCAACTATGCGATTTACTAATCAGTGAGCAAGTTATTTACTTGCGAAACTTAAATCTACTAGAAAACGGCCAGGCGACCCTCATCGATAAGGGCCGCCTGGTTGTTTCTCTAGCCTGTTGGCTGCTTTACTTGAGCACCTTAGTGGTCGTGGTGGTGCCGTCGTTGTAGGTTGTCACTACGATGTTGATGCCGTCGAAGGGACGCTCACTCTCCTGACCAGCCACGTTAATGTAACGCACGCTGGCGATTTCCTTGTTGGCGTTCACTTGCTCGATGGCAGTGGTCTCGTCCACCTTGGCAAGGCTGTTGCCGGCGGCAAACATCTTGTGGTGGGTATCTACCAGAATCACCTCGGTCAGCATGAGTTCGGCATCGCGGCCATCAAACTCATCGCTGGCGGCCAGCGTGAGGCTCATGATGTTGCCCTCATGACCAGCATACTTGTCCAAATTCATCGAGACACCGATCAGGCTATAAGCGTTGGTCTCCTCACCGTTGTGACGCATGGCATAGATGTGGTTGTTGCCGCGCTCGATGCCGTTGACTGCAACCAGCTCAACGCCCTCGGGCAGAATGAGGCTGCACTGCATGGCCAGGTACTCGCGCTCGTCGCTGTTCAGAGCCACCTCGATGGTGCGGGTCTCACCAGGAGCCAGACTCACGGCCGAGAAGGCCAGTGCGTCGCTGGTGGGGCTGATGCGGTCACCCAGGGCATTGAACTTGGCAACCCCCTTGGCACCACCACTCAGCAGCATATCGGTGAGTGCGGTGACATCGGCAATGCTCACGCTGCCATTACCATCGATGTCGGAAGCCGGCTCATTGATGTCGCCTGAACCTGAGAGCAGGTAGTCAATCAGCACGGTAATATCGCTGATGGCCACAACACCATCACCATTCACGTCACCAAGCAGGAAGTCGGCCTCAAAGAAGAAGTTCATCCACTGGTCAGCCTCCTTGTAGAGCACGGTGCTCTCGCTCGGGGTGATCAGGGGCACGACAGACTGATTCACGCCTGCCCACACCTCGTTGCCCAGGTCGGGAACACTGGTGGCATCCACCTTGAGGGTTCTCATGCCCGTCATGCCGGCCATCGCGCGGTCGCCCAGATAGGCCACCGAAGCGGGCAGGCGCATGGTGTCGATGTCGGCACTCACGTTGTAGAAGGCATAATTGCCAATCTCTTCAACGCCCTGACGCAACATCTTGCCGGGGTTGAGGTTGCCGTCGCCGGCAAAGGTGAAGTCAGGCACCTTGTTCAACGTGCGCTGCACGCCGGGAGCGTTCAAGCGGGGATTGGCGCTGTCGTTGTTGCCACGGCCCGTGTTGTTGCCACTGGCGTGACCCACGGTGGGCATCACCACGCTGGCAAGCTGCGGGTTGTGTGCCAGAACGCCCTCGCCCAGCGTAGTCATCTCGCGGCTCATGTTGAAGTGCGACAGTTGAGTCTGGGCAAAGGCCCAGTCGCCGATGGTGCCGAGGCCCAAGCCACGCACATCGATGTCGGCAAGACCAGAATTGATGAAGGCTTCCTCATCGATGCGGCTCATGCGGCAGGCGGGGTCCAGGTTAAGCGTCTGCAAGGCGGTGCAACCGTTGAAGGCTCCACGGCCAATCATGTTCACGCGCGGACCGACGGTGACATTGCTCAACGCATAGTCACCCAGGAAGGCAAAGTCGCCAATGAAGCGCGACTCGATGACCGCACTGGTCATGGCCTCGCAGCGCGAGAACACGCCCTTGCCCATCACCTCGACCGACTGGGGCACGGTGACCGTGGTCAACGCACTGCCAGCAAAGGCATAGTCGTCGATAAAGGCAACCGTCTCGGGGATGGTGACTTGTTGCAGCTGGTAGCAGCCGGCAAAGGCGGCATAGCCGATAGCCTCCAGATTAGCCGGCAGCGTCACGCTCGTGAGCTTCTTGCCAAAGAAGGCCGTGCGGGGAATCATGTTGCCAGCATAGTCGGTGACCGTGCCATACAGGGCGGTGCCCTTGTTGAAGGCAACAATTGTCGCATTACTCAGGTCCAAGGTGGTCAATTCATCCAGATTGTTGGTGATAAACTGGAAGTCGCGGGCATCAATCGTGCCGTTCACCACCAGGGTTGTGATGTCAAGCTCGCCATCGACAGCCTGGGCCAGCTGACCCGCGGTATTGTCGATGTTCAGGGCTTGGCCTGTCAGTGATGTGATTGCTGCCAACAGCAGCATGAAAAACAATTTGCGCATTTTGTATTTCGTTTGTTTGGTTGTTATTCCATTATACTAACCTGCAAATGTACACATTATTTTTCTCTCTACATCATTTTTAACCATTTTTTTGTAATCACAAGCAATTATGCACACAAAAATCAGGCGGCCCGATGAGGGGTCGCCTGATTTTTCATGATTATCGATAGGGGCGATTAACGCAGCACCTTGGTCGTCGAGATCGAGCCATCATTGTAACGGGTAACAATGATATTGATACCCTCAAACGGCTGCTCACTCTCCACACCCATGATGTTGTAATAACGCACACTCTCGACCAGCTTGACGCCATTCACCTCCTCGACATCGGTCACATTGCCATTCGACTTGGACCCAACATTAAGCGGGTAAACGATGTAAGCCGGAACAGCTTCCTTGTCATTGCCATCAGCATCAGTATAGGGCCGGATGCGACTTGGTGCGCCATTGCCACCTTGTGCATTCCAATAAGCAGAATTCTTACGAACAACGGCATTAAAGCCGTAGAGCTTTTGCTGATTGCCAAAGGAACTGTCGTTAGATGGCAAGAAGCAAGAAGCCACGTTAGTATTGGCATCAACCTCGATGTTGTCCAATCCCCTAACATCCTCACATAATGACATATCGGCCAAGAAGCTGCCGTGGAAACCGTAACCATTGATCTCGGCTCCCTCGGGCATAGGAGCAACAAAGTAGTTGTTACTATTGCCACCCTCATAGTAGGCCCATACGACCATGCAGAACTCCTGAGGCTTGGCATCCATCATGAAGTACCTGCCATCATTAGCCACATGATAACTTATAGCGCCAGCATTGTCCAGGTTCTCCATCAAGAAGTTGCCCGTGCAGAAGATATTGGGATCATATTGAGAATTCTTCAATTCCAATTGATTGCTAAGAGCCTCAGACAATTGAATTGTAGGATTGAAGTCATCCACATACGCGCCCTTGATAGTTCCACCAGGCAGAATCTTATTCTCATACTTCTCTTGCAGCTCAATGAGAGTACTTTGATATTGCGCACTCGACTTTAATGTGACATTATTTTCATTGGGAATCAAAATCTCAATCCAGTTACTCTGGTCATATTTATCTTGAGCAACAGTATTGTTGATTGTTCCGTTCTTATAATTGATCACATACTCACTCAAGCCTTCAGCACTACGCTTCTTGCTTTCGGCATACATCTCATCGTCCTTGGCAAAGATGGCAAACATCTTATGGCTGTCATCCCAAGTTACCTTGACAGCAACCAAGTCGTTAGAGATCGTGTATGTATCGTTCTTAACACCAGTATCTACCAGATCTTCAAGACGCACACTCTTCTCTTCCCACTTAGTAAACTTTATAGGCATGATCTCATAACCGTTCTGCCACTTCTGGAAGATGAAAGTCACATTATAATATTGACCATCGGTAGGCAGAGTGACACCCACAGTCTGACCCTGCTGCTTGTTCTTCCAATCATGATATTTGTTATAACCCACAACAGCTGATCCGCCTGAAACCTCAGCGGTTCCATCACCATCCTCATCGGTGGCAATGCTGAAGTTCAAGCCACTGATATTGCTGACTTTCAGTTTGTTGATGTACAGATAGCGGTTGTTATATTCACTATACTCACCACTCTCGTCAGGAATACTATTAAGAAGTTGTGTAAGGGTTACCTGCTCGGGGTCGGCAAGCGCCTTTTCTTCTGCATCTTTAAAGGTGCTTCTATTATCACCATCGCAGAAGCCCTGGAAATAGCCACCGTTACTATAATAGTTCTTAACTACAGTGAAACCAGCAGGAATGACATCACCATTCTCATATTTTGGTTTGAAATTGGTGTTGTCAAATGCAGGAGTGATAAACAACTGGGCATAGCCTGTGCGGTCCTTCACCCAAATGTAATCCTGTGTAGCATCGGTATTTTGCGAATAGTCAAACAGCACAGTCACGGGGTTCTTGAAGAATACCTCCTCACCAGTGCTCAGCGCATTAAACTCGGCAATGCTGTTAACGCCTCCGTCCTTCAAGGTGTAGGTAGCCGTAGCGGTCGCTGTAGATTCACCCTTGGTTGCGGTAGCAACTACGGTCACCTCGGGGTTCTCCTCATTAACAGTAACAGTGAAGGAGCCTGTGTAAGTCTGTGTTGCTCCTCCATTGACCTTGTAGGTCACAGTTGCGTCGCTGGGAGTCGGGGTAATAGTCACATCGACATTGCTAGTCACTTGCTGGGATGCAGGAGTAATAGCTACCTTAACCCTATCCCAATAGTAAACTACGGTAGTCACCTTGCTGACGTTACCCTCGCCGTCAATGGCAATCGCCTTGACAGTGGTGGGAGCTGAGCCGTAAGGAACGGTTAAACCCTCGGCGGGATCATACTCGTCACTGCTTGCAGTGGGAGTACTGCCATCCAGGGTGTAATAGATGGTAACATTTTCGGTCGCACAGGTGATTTCCACATCAACGCTCTCATAGAACTTGTTGCTCGTGCCACCAGCAGGGGTGATTACAGGAGCCTGTACCTTGACAGTGCTGCCACGCTTGTAGAGCTTGGCATTCTGCACAGTTCCAGCATAGCAAGCAAAGCGCGGACTTGAAGCATTGAACTGCAAATTCCAACCTCCTGAGTAAATTGAAGCTGCACCATTATTATCAAGTGTTATAGACCACTTGCTGATCGGGTCATTGCTACGACTAACATTTCCCTTTCCTGCGGTCTGGATGTATTTTTCATCCATATCCTTGATATAGAAAGTGCCTTCTCCCGCATCAATGAGAGTAAAGATGTTCACTTTTTCATCATCCTCGACAGTCACCACATCACCGTCAAGAATGAAACCATCATCTTCTGCATCGATATAATATGAACCATTATGCGTACTCATTGCATGAGCATGATTGACACCAGCGATGGTTGAGGTATATACCAGCACATACTCGTCATCAGCGGTAATGTCATCGGTACTCTCAACAAGGATAAACTCGTCGCTGCCAGGGAGCTTGATGGTGATGGTCGAGGTGACGGGGTCGCTCGTCAGACCGTTGCTCACGGCGATGGCCGTGATGGTCGTGGTAGCGTCAACAGTGAATGAGCCGTTGTACAGGGTGCTCGAAGTGGTGGGCGTGATACCATCGGTAGTGTAATAGATGGCAGCACCAGGAGTGGCACAAGTGATCTCTACAGTCTGGGCTTCACGATAGGTGCCCGTAGCGGGAGTGATCACGGGAGCAGCCACGCTGGGCGTGATGGTGAACGTGTTGTTGGCGGGATTGACAACGATTTCATAGGAGCCTGGATTCATATAAATCGTGTTCAAGTTACCATTCTCGTCAAGTGCGCAGGGCACGCCATAGAGGTTTGGTGTCAGACCCCAGTTGCCATCGCTCACGGGGCCAAAGGCGTTGGCGACAACGGTCTGTTCATTGCCCACCTGCTTGGTGAAATAGAGCCATGCATAGCCCTCACCACCAGCCTGTGCGGTCACGTGGGCACTGTAGGTGCCATCTTGGTTACGGGTCATCTGTACGCCATTGGCAAAGTCCCAACCCGAGTGGTTCAGGTCACCCACGATATACATGTCACCGTCGTAGGTGTAGGTCACGTTGACGGTCTGTGACAGATTATCGGCAGTGTTACCAACGGTAACGGTGCCCGTTGCGCTTAATGCCTTACCGCTGTAGGCCACATTGACGGCAGCGGGATAGGTAGCATCAGCAGCAATAGTCGTCGGGGTAGCGCTAAAACCCGTCGAGGGGGTAACAGCCAGTGCCTGGGTCAAGTTGGCGGCTGTCACGTTGAAGCTATTGCCATTAGCACCGACGGCCAGCGAGTTGGTCGACACCGACATCGTGGGGGGTGGTGGCAATTCCTTTTTGGCGGTCACGGTAACCAGCTGGGTCAGGTCGCCGCAGGTAAATGTAATGGTAGCCACCACATTCTCGGTGCTCGTTCCGGAATAAGTGACGGTGTACTGCTGTGATACGTTACCATTAGCATCAATGGCGAGCGTGGTTGACGAAGGATCTATCGAGAAACCACTTGCGCCACTAAAGTTCACAGTCACGTTGTCACTCAAGTTAGCACCCGTCACGGTAAACATGGCATTAGCACTGCTCTCGTTATAAGGAACGTCAATCGACAACTCATTGTTACTAACGCTCAACTCAGGCTCAGTGCTCTTTCGCTTATACAGCTGGATTGACTGTTGGACCGAAGCATAGTAGCGGAATTTACCATTGCTTCCACTCTTCCAATACTGAAGTTTGGCAGTCGTTGCGTTACCATCAACATTACAACCAGCAATAACTGCATTCCCTGAACTGAATGAAATAGCATTTTGATATGCCGTTTCAGTATCAAAATCAAAACCGTTACTTGATGCTGTCCGACCAATGTAATATCCGCTGGCACTTTTTAATGTCCGAGCTGTAGCATCATAAGTAAAATAAACATTTTGGTCTGTTTCAATTTTATTATCACTAATCGTGACAGCAAATCTATTATCAGATGCGTCAAGATTTGACAGACTTCCATCTAAAACAAAGCTACCATCTTCATAAACAATCAGGTAATTGCCGTCGGTGAGGTCATCGGTGCTGGTGATCTTCTCGTAGGTTGTCGTTTGAGGGGCAGCAGTGATGGTGTAGGCTGCCTCGGCAGAACGGCTGTCCATGGCAGGAGCCACAGCCAGCACCTTGATGGTCATATCCTGGGTCACCTCAATCGGGCCGGTATAGACCGTGCTCGACGTGGTGGGCGTGTTGCCATCGGTAGTGTAATAGATTGTTGAGCCAGGGGTATTACATGAAATCTCTACATTCTGTGTCCCCACATAGTTGCCCGCAACAGGTGAGAAACTGATTTCATCCACCTGCCCAGCATATTTAACATACAGCGCCACCGGCGACTGAAAAGTGGCCGTGTTGCACTGGAATACCGGAGAAGAACTCCCAGAATAGTACCTGATAATTTTATAGTTGCCACTTTCAGTATTATTATTACGTATCGTAGTGGCACTTGCACCTGGAGTAATCGTCCATTTGGTAATATCAGTAGCAGAAGACGGAGCCGTCTGAGAAGAAGTGAATGGAGTTAAACCTTGATTGGCCAGATACCTTCCCGCGTTGTCCATGTACAGCGTCCAGGCATTGTTCTCGCCGCCCAGGGTCATCGTCATGACACCAGTACCGGCGATGTCAACCTTATTATCTTCAATGCTCAATCCCGTGACAGGGGTTCCATATCTACTCGTGTTGAGTTCACCCATGCCGACCGAAGAAGAGCCATTCTCATAGAGAATAACATACTTCTTGCCCGCAACAAGATCAACAGTACTCGTCACCTTCTTATAAACATCAGGTTCAACAGGAGTACTGCCACCATTGTCTTCATAACTTACTGTAAAGGAATTAACATAAACCGAGTTTTCCGTCGCATTAACAGTAAGAACGAGATCACTACCATTAAATGCAGTTTCGGTAACTGTCATTGTCGCTACATTGACGGTGTATCTACCGTCACCACTACCACTGTAAGCGATAGAGCAATCATCTGCAACTGATGATGTACCCAATTTTGCTGATACTGTACCTCTTCCAGAAGATTTATTTGTTGTATAAGCTATCTTTATTCCAGTTAACTTATGGCTTGATGTAAATCCGATAATTTTAAAAGTGAGTGAATTACCACTAGTAAGTTGAGCTCCTCCGTTATTGAACCCATTATAGGTTGAAGTAAACGAAGCGGAGACTCCTGACGGAGCTCCAGTTAATGTTCCTGCTGACGACGACGTAAACTTGTACGTCAGATCTGCTGCCCAGCCGACTCCGAAGGCCAGTAGGGCAGTTAAGAAAAAGGTTAGTAATTTTTTCATCATTATTAAAATTAAAAATGTTATTAATTGATTGTTACATTTTCGAGAAAAGAGAGGTGGGGAACATCAGGGGATACACGCAGGAAAGCACGAGCGGCACATGCTGGGTGAGCCGTCGTGAGGTGGCTGGGGAAGCCAAATGTAGGGTTTCATCGTTTCCTGTCAGGTAATTGATGTTGTTGATTGGTCTGTGCTACAGCTCCACACGTGTTACCCGCACGAGCGGGACGATCGGTGGACGGGGCAAGTCAAGATAGTACACAAAAAAAATCAATGGCGCTCAAAGTCCCTCTCGTCACACGACAACCGACTTGTCAAGCGACTGAAAGACAGTGAATTCCATCGATGAATTCATTTTGCTCATATCTCTGCATTACGAGTGGCCCACGAGGGGGCCTGTTCCAAATTTGGGCGCAAAGGTACAAATAATCCCTCACACCCACAACACCTTCCCCCACATTTTTTTACCCGCCCCCGCGATTTTCCGCCCCACCGCCAGCCATAGGGGCGATAGCGGCAGGCTCCGCCGGCGCCGCTGCTGGGGGCCGTGGCAGGAGCCACGGCATAGGGAACACTGACGCGGGGCCGCCGCCTGGGGGCCGTGGCGGGAGCCACGGCATAGGGAACACTG
>CAMVAP010000025.1 GCA_947165485.1 uncultured Prevotellaceae bacterium | reverse complement strand
TCAACGAGAGCGCCCAGTTCAACATGGGCTTCATGACCACCGAGCTCGTGGGTGCTGCCCTGTTGGACATGTACTGGCACAAGAAGGTGTGGACTGCCGACGAGGTGAAGAACCTTGACGTGAAAGCCTTTGAGCAGGACGTGAAGAACCAGTTGGCCATGCCCGCACTGGTCGAGTTCCGCTATCGCAGCCCCTACTTCAAGCACGTGTTTGCCAGCGACGAGTATGCTTGCGGTTACTACACCTACCTGTGGTCACAGGTACTTGAGGCCGACGGTTACATGGTGTTTGAGAAGGCCGGTTGCTTTGACAAGGCCTCTGCCGATGCCCTCCGTGCCCTGCTTGAGGCCGGTGACACCGAGGATCCCATGGTGCTCTACAAGCGCTTCCGCGGCCAGGCTCCCACCGCCGATGCCCTGCTGCGCAACCGCGGCCTGAAGTAACATGGCCACTCGCTGAGTACTGATAAATAACAAAATACGCTGAGAAATCTGAATGTAATTTCAGGCTTCTCAGCGTATTCTGCTATTTCAATACCGACATATACACAAGTCTATTCTTGGCGTAAAGAGGCAAAAAATACCCTCATTCCGTCATGAATGGCATGTTCTCCTGTTTCCCGCTATGGGACACACTACGATCATTCAAAGTGAGCAGCAAGTTCCCAAATCTAGCCCTGAAAGGGGGCACTCACAGCGGCAACCCTTTTGCCTGGAATGAGTGACCTTTGTCGAGCCCCATGCATCGCATCTACACCCAACCTACGGCGCAGTGGGTGTTGCAAAACTAAATGCCTCATCTTTTAATCGGCCTAACGGCCGAGAACCTTTAGATCGGCGAAGCCAAATTAAGCAAAAATTATTATAAAAATTAAATAAAATCAATTTTTATAATAATTTCATTTATAGTTTTGCTTAATTTCTAGCGCGAAGCGCGATTCATTCTTAGTGACCTTAGTTTTGCGACAGCCACTGCGCCGTTAGGGTTAATTCAAGTCTAGGCCTTCGACCTTATTCCATCAAGAAAAACACCCCATTTAGTATTAAAAGAAAGACTAAACAACTCAGTATCAGACACTGTCTTGCTTTGCTAAATGTTTGTGCGGAAAAACAAGAACTGTTCAAAGCACCATGACTGAGCGAAAAACATCCTATAAAAAACAGAAAGTTGTTATGTCTGGCTTGCCGTGGTTCGCCTCCTGCCGGAATCGACCTTGCAAGTGAAAAATTATGCAAAAAAATCATAATAATTCAATTTTTTGAATAGATTTGTTAGAATTTAAAAAAAATCGTGTTTATCTATTGTTTGTGTCGTTTTTATTATCTAATTTTGTAGACTGAAAACAGTAGGCTTGATGACTTATTGCATTGACTGTTGTTAATGGATAAGTGGAATGATTCACAATGAGTGATCATTGAGAGCATTACTAATTTTTGTTTATGTGTAAATATAGCGTAATAATACCCCACCGAAACACTCCAAATTTATTAAGAAGGCAGATTGAATCTATCCCCATTAGAAACGACTTGGAGGTTTTGGTGATTGATGACAATTCCACGACAGTGACAAGTGGCGAATGGCGGCAGTTTCAACATGATTATCCTCATGTCCGTCTCCACTTGACAACCTCGGGGAAGGGGGCTGGGTATGCCCGCAATGTTGGGTTATCCCATGCCGTTGGCCAATGGGTTGTGTTTGCCGACGCCGATGATTTCTTTTATCCACATGCATTTAATTACCTGGATCGATTCTCGGACTCTAAACTGGATGTGGTTTACTTTGTGTGCGATAACAAGAATGGTACTACGATGGAACCATGCGCTGATAGATTACCCAATATCAGACGATTTATCAAAGAAAGAAACATTGACCGTCTTAGATACAATTCTCATGTTCCTTGGGGCAAAATGATCAGGCGGTCAATGATTGAGGAGAACCACCTGCGCTTTGATGAAGTTGAGGTCTCTAACGATGTGATGTTCTCAATGCGTGTGGGTTTCCATGTTAAAAATGCAGACGTCATTGAGGAGCCGCTCTATTGTTGTACTGATAATCCAGGCTCGTTGTATTTCTATAGAACAGTCAATCGGGCAAAAATTCGTTTGGACGTGATTAAAAAAGCCAATGATTTTTTGTGTGATAATGGATTAAATGATTTTCGTCTCACCTACACCAGGGCTGCACATATAAACATCAGATTATTGCTGCGCAACAATCCGATTGAATGTATTAGGTATCTGTGGAAGATACGATATCGAGATGATCATGGGCGGTATCTTAAAGAGGTGTATTCCTCGATGAAGGGGGAACTGTATTCATATCTTGATTCTCATCTTGATAGTAAAACAAAAAGCGTGTTAAGGTCAATAAAACATTATAGTTATAGAAGATAAATGTGCCCAATTATGAGAGTAAGTATCATTGTTCCGTTGTATAATACTGAGAAGGATATAAGTGCTTGTCTTGATTCAATACTTGCACAAACGTATCCTCATATTGAAGTTATCATTGTTAATGATGCTTCCACCGATAATAGCAGGGCCATAGTGAGTTCTTATATTGAGAAAAATTCCTCTCAATGTGAAATCATCGTCATGGACCATGAGAGTAACAAGGGTGCATCGGCAGCGCGCAATACGGGAATAGACGCAGCAACAGGTGAGTATATCCTCTTCCTTGACTCGGATGATAGACTCATGCCGGCATGTGTTGAATGCCTTACTCGACCCTTGAAAGATAAGCGGTATGATGTGGTCATGGGCGATTACCTTCAAATGGGTTATCGGCCTCAAAAGTGGAAATTGAAAATCGGCGGTGGTGAGTGGAATGATCCCAAGAGCATCGTGACAAATCATTGTCACCAAAACATATATGTGTTCCCATTCAACAAGTTATGTAAAAAATCTTTTATTCAGAGCAACAATCTGTACTTTGAGGAGGGGGTGACTCATGAGGATGCTTTATGGAGCCTCAGGTTGTGCTTGTGTATGGAGTCGATGTATGTTGTTGAGGACGTGACATATCTATACACGATAAGAACGGATTCTGTAACGGGTTCTGAACTGTGGTGCGATGAGGTGTGGGCTTATGTTCACATCCTGCCGTTGATGGTCAAGGCCTTTAATGAGTGTCCTAACAAGGTTGAAGCGAGCGTTAAATATCATTTCTTTGATGATATTTTAATAAGGTATCATTTCTGTTTCTATGATCGTCTTTTCGAGGAGTATCGTCAGCTGAGGAAATCCGACCCAAGACCTGCATCTTGGATATTGAGAAAAAGTCTAAAGTCATATTCTTACATGCGGGCCAACTTCCATCGTTTATTGCCATTACAGGCCGTTGCCTTGGTTTACTTTAAGCTGAGGGATCGCTTGTATGAGGATGTAAGAAAATCCCGTAGGTCCATCTATAGTCAACCAACGGGGTACCCGACTATGAACTTGACAACTTGAACGCACTTTCGGGTGACCGCCCCATTACTTTTTTCAAGTGACAGTTCGAGCTGTTGATTCAGTCGCTTTGGTTATGGATTGTGCAATGTAGCCGCATGTGTATCAAGGTGGAGGGGGGCGTTTTACACTGATTCAAGGCCGATAAAGCCGTCTGTGCCGATTTCAATGGGACGAGCTAATTGATCGCAAAAGCCATCTACACTAAGTTTATGGCAGTTATGTGCCTCAAAGAAATTCTGCACATAGGGTCCATGAAGGTAAAGATCAATCAAATATTCGCCATTTGCTATATATTTGGGAAGACGGATGTGACGGGTTATTGTGAATTCGCCAGGCTGAAAAACAGTGTGGAACCCCTTATAACGACCTTCAAGAAAAGATGCCATGGGGGTCCCGTTAGACTTCTTTATCACCATTTTTATTTCACACTTGATCAGTTCATGGGTCGTTCCCTTTATCATGACATCCAGGGTTTGCTGGCATGGTGTCAGAGCACTGGAACTATAAGGAGTGTTGTTGATTTGTATCTCGCTGATTTCAACTATGCTCTTGCAGCTATCAATGCAATCGATAATGAGGGCTTGTTGTGCGATCTTGGCCGTTGAGACTTTTTGATAATGGTCGATGGCCTCGGCAGCGGTGCCTGAAAAATCCATCACGCCATTGCTAAGCACGATCCCCTTGGTGCAAAGGCTGCTGATCAAGCCCATATTATGGCTTACAAAGAGAACGGTTCGGCCTTCGCCTTTAGAGACCTGTTGGATCTTTCCAGTGGCTTTTTTTCGGAAATCGGCATCGCCCACCGACAGCACCTCATCAATAACAAGAATCTCTGGCTCCAGATGGGCTGCTACCGAGAATCCCAATCGCACTCTCATGCCCGATGAGTATCGCTTGACAGGCGTGTCGATGTATCGCTCGCAGCCCGAGAAGTCGATGATCTCATCTAGCTTGCGGGTTATTTCAGCTTTGGTCATACCCATGATGGCTCCATTCATGTAAATGTTCTCGCGACCAGTCAACTCAGGATGAAAACCAGTGCCCACTTCGAGCAGTGATGCGATGCGACCGTGCACTTTGATTTCTCCGGCTGTTGGCGTCGTTATGCGGGACAGCAATTTCAGCAATGTGCTTTTTCCTGCACCATTCCTGCCGATGATGCCGAGTGCGTCGCCCTCTTGGACACAGTAACTGAAATCCTTCAGTGCCCACACATAATCACTCATGCCTTTTTGAGAAGGCACATTTTTCTCCCCAACCCTCAACAGTGGGTCTTCCTTGCCTAGAACCTTCATGGCCCACCAGCGATTCAAATCGTCGCTGAGTGTGCCCGATGACACCCTGCCCAGTCGGTACAATTTGCTGACTTGATTAAATTCTATAACTCTCATTGGCTCATCGTGTGATTAAACAGTGTCCATATAGTTGCGTTGCACCTTGTTGAAAAAAATGATGCCAAAGAACAGCACGAGGCACATAAAACAAAAACTATAACCAAGTGCTAGCCAGGAGAAATATCCTTGTCCCAAAGTGGCATATTTGAATGCTTCGATGACCGACGTCATGGGATTGGCAAGGATTAACAAGCGCATGGAATTGTTGTCCACCATGCTGATGGGATAAACAATAGGTGTGGCATACATCCATAGTGAAATGAGGAAACTCAACAAGATTGAGAAGTCGCGGTACTTGGTAGTGAGTGAGGATATCAAAATGCCGAAGCCCAGTCCCAGACCAGCGATCATCACGATATATAACGGGGTGAGCAGGACGGTCCAGTTCATGGTGATGTTTGCGCCCTTGGTCAAGAAGAATAGGAACAGCACAATATATAGTAAAGCCTGTATCGCAAATCTCAGTAGGTTGGAGATGACCAGGGAAAGAGGAACGACCAGACGTGGAAAATAGACTTTTCCAAAAATGCTTTGATTGGCGGTGAGTGTTGACGACGCGTTGTTCAAGCAATTAGAGAAGTAAAACCAACAAATGTTACCTGCCATATAGAACAATGGTTGTGGTATGCCATCGGTGCTCATCTTGGCTATGCCTCCAAACACCACCATATTCATGATAACCGTTAGGGCAGGTTGAATGAGGTACCATAGTGGGCCAAGTATCGTCTGCTTATATTGAGTTACGATGTTTCTTCTAACAAATAATAAAAGCAAGTCGCGGTACTGCCAGATTTCAGCAAAGTTGATGTGCCACAATTTTTCATGCGGCTTGATGATCATTGTCCAATTCTGGTTATCTGTCTTTTCAGTCATTCAAGTATAATGTTAATTCTCTACTCTTGTAATTGTCATCAGTGAACTCACGGAGATAATGCTTTAATATGCATCTTTATCTATAGTTACCTGCTTTTAAAGCTAGGGCAACCGTAAAACATGCTGCAAAATTACACAAAAAAACTGTGTTTATACTAGTCTTTTTGTGAAAAATTGATTTATCGGCTCTATATGTTACCGTTTTTTTGTTGCAGTAACGAGAAATAAAACTGGGGATATCTTATGGGGACTCGTGTTCGTATATTGCAACAGAATTGTTGACGGTAACACATTTCGGTATAACCGTCATCCAAGGCCTTGCACATGCAATGGTCGTTTACTAGGGGTGTCCTTGTGGGGCGGAGAGGGTGGGGCGCATGAGGCGCAGGGAGTTGAGGACGCACAGCAGGGCGACACCCACGTCGGCAAAGACGGCTTCCCACATCGTGGCGATGCCCATTACTCCCAGGATCATCACCAGCACCTTGATGCTGATGGCCAGGGTGATGTTTTGCTTGACGATGCGGCGTGTGCGGCGGCCCAACGTGACGGCATCGGCCACGCGCGAGGGCTGGTCGGTCTGGATGACAACATCGGCAGTCTCCACGGCCATGTCGCTGCCCAGGGCTCCCATGGCGATGCCCACATCGCTCACGGCAAGCACGGGCGCGTCGTTGATGCCGTCGCCCACAAATGCCACCTGCCGCTGCTTGCTGCCTTGTTTCATTTCCTCGATGCGTGACACCTTGTCCTGTGGCAGCAGGTCACCGTGGGCCTTGCCGATGCCCAGCTGGCCGGCCACCTCGTCGGCCAGCCTCTGGCGGTCTCCCGAGAGCATCACCGTCTCGATGCCCAGTTTGTCCAGCTGGCTGATGGCGCTCTGGGCATCCTCCTTGGGCACGTCGCTCAGCACGATGTGTCCCGCATATTGTCCGCCCACGGCCACGACGACCATTGTCCCGACGATGCCGTGCAGCGCGCTGGGATAGGCCACCCCCTCACGCTCCAGTAGCCGCGGGGTGCCCACGAGCCACGTCTGGCCACCGACCATGGCGCTCAAGCCATAGCCGGCGATGTTCTTCAATCCCGTCACCTGGACATCTCCAGGCTGGTGATGGTCGATGATGGCACGGGCAATGGGGTGGGGGCTATCCTGCTCGATAGCGGCGACAGTGGCCACCTGCTCCTCGCTCAATCCCTCGACGCGGCTGACGGCAAACCGTCCCGTCGTCAACGTCCCCGTCTTGTCAAACACGACTGTATCAACCCCTGCAATGGCATCCAGGTAGTTGCTGCCCTTGAACAGGATGCCGCGGCGTGAAGCGGCACCGATGCCTGCAAAGTAGCTCAGCGGGATGCTGATGACCAGGGCGCACGGGCACGAGATGACCAGGAACACGAGGGCACGATGCAGCCACAGGGTGAAATCATAACCTGTCGATGGCACGATGAGGGCATATAGCCACGGCAACAGCACAACCAGTGCGGCCAGACCCACCACGATGGGTGTGTAGATTCGGGCAAAACGGTGGATCAGCAGCTCGGTGGAGGACTTGCGGTCGGTGGCTTCCTCGACCAGATGCAGGATGCGTGACACCGCGCTCTCGCTGGCCGGACGCACCGCCATGAGCCGCACCACGCTATCACAGGCCATCATGCCCGCCAGCACCTCGGTGTCGGGCTCGATGACCCGCGGTATGCTCTCGCCCGTGAGCGCTGCCGTGTCAAATGCCGCAGCCTCGCCCGTGAGGATGCCGTCGATGGGAACACGCTCGCCGGGCTTCACCTCCACGATGTCGCCCGCCTTGACGTGGGCGGGATCAACGGTGTGACGTTCCCCATCCTTGATGATAACGGCATGGTCGGGACGAAAGGCAATCAGCGACTTGATATTGCCCCTGGCACGGCCCACCGCACGCTCTTGCAACGCTTCGCCGATGCAGTACAGTGTCATGACCGCCACGGCCTCGGGGTACTCGCCGATGGCAAAGGCTCCGATGCTGGCCAGGCTCATCAGCAGGAACTCGCTGAAGAACTCGCCCTCGCGGGCCTCCTCAACGGCCTCACGGAGCACGCTCAGTCCCGTGGGCAGCCATGCGATGGCATACCACAGTGCTTTGACCCAAGCCGGCTTGAACCACTGCACGTCCATCGCACCCATGACCAGACCAGCCATCAGCATGGCCAGTGATAAGGCGGGTTTCCACCAGCTCATCTCCTCCTCGTCGCCATCGTGGGAATGGGAGTGACATGCGCAATGTCCGTGGCAGTGCTCATGTTCATGTTGATGCTCATGCTGATGTTCATGCTCGTGTTCGTGTATATGTGCCATTATCTTTACCTCCAGTTTTATCTTTATTTTATGGAGGCAAAGGTACACACAATCCCGTGCAACCGGGTTGCAAACTTGCAGTGGCAGGAAATAAAGCGAAGGTTAGTACAGCAGACGGGCGATGCGGGCCGAACCGCGCTTACCTGCGGCGATGCGGGCAAACAGGCGGCGGGTGACCGGACCTACCAGCCAGCGCCAGCGGCGGCTGTTCTGGTAACTCTCTTGCAGTTTCCCGTAGGCCTCGCGGCACAGGGGCTTGGCCAACTCGGGGCACCCCTCGCGCTCATACTGGGCGGCAAGCACCAGTCGGCGGTACTCCAGCAGTCGCACAAAGCGGCGCTTGTGCTGGGACTTGAGTCGTGAGCACATCACCTCGCCCTTGATGATGTCGATGACATGTTCCCACTGACCCTGGCGGCTGTGAAACTCGGTGCCGGTGATTGAGTCGGCCCCGTTGTGGTTGATGGTGACATGGGATGCCCCGCCCATGTAGGCCACACAGGGCGCCTCCAGCAGGAGCCTCATTCCCAGCTCCCAGTCGTTCCAGCCGGGCAGGTTGATGTTCCAGCCGTCGGTCGAGGCAAAGAACTCGCGCCTGACGGCATAGCGCTGTGTGGCCAGCTGGCCGTGCAGGATGTGGTTGGCAAACAGGTCGCGCTTGTGAAAAGGAGCGGGACGACGGCTGCCGTCGGGAAAGACCAGGGTGGACTTGGCGCTGATCAGGTCCAGCTCTCGCCCTTTCTTCTTGGCTTTCTCGATAATTTTGACATAGGATGCCACGAGGTCTTCATCCATCAGGTCATCGCTGTCAAAGAACAGTACCCACTCGCCAGTGGCCAGCTCAAATCCCCTGTTGCGGGCTGCACCCGCCGTGTGATGCTCCTCGCGGGTGATCACGACGTCGAGGCTGGGATGTTCCTTCTTGAAGTTCTCGAGCACTTGCAGTGTGTCGTCGGTGCTGTAGTTGTCAACGAGCACCACTTGCAGCGGGCGGTAGGTTTGTGCCACCACGCTGTCGAGCGTTGCGGGCACCACCGTGGCACGGTTATAGACGGGAATGATGATTGAGACCTCCATGCTTTTTATTTTACGGGCTAAAGGTACTGCTAATTTTGATAATTCACAAAAAAATGCCTACTTTTGCACCCGCTATGAAGATATTATTTGCAGGAGATGCAAGCAACATGCACAATTGCCTTGCCCACCAGTTGAGGCTGATGGGGCATGAAGCGACGGTGGCATCCGACGGCTCACGCTGGATGGACACCCATCGGGACATCAATCTGCAACGGCGACCGGGCAAGCTGGGCGCATTGCGTTACCTGATGGACATCAAGCGGGCACTGCCCCTGATGACCGGATATGACATCGTTGAGATCGCTTCACCCATCTTCCTGCGCCTCAAGCCGCACCGCGTCGCCAGAGTCTTTGACTACCTCAAGGCCCACAACAGGCACATCGTCCTCTCGGCACTCGCTACCGATCGGGTTTATTATGACGCTTGCCATGACGGGCACACCTACCGCTACAGCGACTACATGCTGGGTGACGAGCCGTCCCCCTATGTGGGCTCGGCAGAGTACATCGCCCAGCAGCAAGATAACTGGAAACAGCCCTTCATGCAGGAGCACAGCGACCACATCCTGTCGGGCATCGACGGTGCTGTGGCTTGCCTCTATGAGTACTATGTGGCCTATCGTCCCGTGCTGGGCGACCGTGTGGCCTATGCCGGCATCCCCATCGACATCGACGCGCTGCAATACCGCCCGCTGGAGCAGGTGCCCGACAAGCTGCGCATGTTTATCGGCATCCAGCGCGACCGTCATGTCATCAAGGGTACCGACCGCCTGCTGGCGGCGATGAAGCGCGTGCACGACCGTTATCCCGGCATCACCCAGCTGGAAGTGGTCGAGAACCTGCCCTATGACGAGTACACCCGCCGGATGCGCGAGTCCCATGTCATCCTGGATCAGCTCTACAGCTACACGCCCGGCACCAATGCCCTCATCGCGATGGCCCAGGGACTGGTCGCCGTCTCGGGTGCCGAACCCGAGTATTATGACCTCATCGGCGAGACGCTCAACAAGCCCATCGTCAACGTGTCGCCCCTTGTCGAGGGCGACATCGACCACAAGCTCTCATGGCTTGTCGAGCACCGTGACCAGCTGCCCGCAATGGCCCGTGCCAGCCGCGTGTTTGTCGAGAAGCACAATGCCGCCGCCATCGTGGCCCAGCGCTACCTCGACTTCTGGCAATCACTGGACACTGCGGTGGAACCTTAAAATGGGGCAGCACATAAAAACAATGGCTGGTGCCTTCACAGGTGCCAGCCATTATAATGAAACAAATTATTATTTATCTGTATCTGCTTACTTGAGCGCAAGCATTTTTTTTCTGGTTATATTCCTCCAGCTTTCTTGATGGCAAGTGTGCTCGCTACTTGGAACCAAAACGGTTACATGTAGCGCGCCACGGTTGCCTTGAGCTGGGTGGGATCCTCAACCCGCTCGACAATCTCGCTGTTCTTGATGATGAATGTCGTGGGGATGCCCGTCACATTATAGTTGCCCACATGCTTGGAGTTGATGCTGCCCGGGTCAAACACGGTGATCCAGGGCAGGTTCTGTGCCGCCTGGCGCCATGCCACGTTGTCCTGGTCGAGGCTCACCTGATAGATGGCGAGACCCTTGCCATGATAGCTCTGGTAGATGTCGTTGAGCAGCTTGTTGAGTTGGGGAGATACCTCGGTCGTGTAGGCCGTGAAGTCGAGCAGCACGATGCGGTTCTCGCTGGCCACCTGGGCCAGGCTGTACTCCTTGCCGTGATAGTCTTGCAACTTGATGTCGATGAGCGAGGCCACGTCGGCATACACCGTGTCGCTGGCTGCCATGTTGGCGCGGCGACGGCGTTGGCCGTTGAGCAGCACGTTCACGAGATAGTCGGTGCGGGGGTCGTCGGGCCTAAAGGAGTTGAACGCGTTGGCCACAGCACCGATAAAGCGCAGGTCATTATCATTCATCGGGTCAAACAGCGGTTTGCCGTCGATATACTTGTTGATCGTGTAATAGGCCACGATGCCACTGGGGTCGGCAGCAATCTGGCGGGCCAGCTGGTCTTTCCAGGCCTGGCGCTCGGCGTCGGTACCCTTGCCGCCGGCAAACTGCATGGCTTCCTTGTCAATCTTCATCACCTGCTGGGCGTGCTCACTGCCGCTGATGTTGTAGTCGGTGGCAAAGTTGGGCAGCTTGGCCGTGATGGTCAAGTGGTCAAGGCTGTCGATGGGGAAGCAGATGCTCTGGTCGCCCAGCCTCAACTGGTAGATGTTGGGCACCTCGGGAGCTGGGGCGCTCACGCTGAACTTGCCGCCGTTGCCCACCTTCACGCTATCAACAATAAACCACTCGCCATTGCTCGACTGCTCCAGCACGAGCGTTGTCGTGTCGCTGGCCCCCTCGATGGTGCCGTCGATGTGGAACTTGTTGCCGTTGCATGCCGTCAACACGAGCATGGCTGTTATGATATAGGCTATCTTCTTCATTATGAAATAAAATATGTTGTATGGTAATAAAAACGTGCGAAATTACACTTTTTTCGCCACACCACCAAGAAGTGACCTATAAAAAAAACAAACTCGCTATCACAGCGAGTTTGCTTCACTAATCTCTTAAATCTTTACCTTATGAAAAAAATTATTACCCAAAAACGTGGTGCAAAAGTACAGCCAAAGTTTGGAATAGCTATTGCTTTTGATGTTAAAAAAGGCTAAAATAACCAGCCTTTAGGTTATTTGTGGAAATTTGGAACACTTTTGTTCCTGTATAGGTCACTACTCAAAATCAATAGTGCTATGAGCGCAGTATCAAATCGATGAGAGCGGTCACGTCACCGATGCTCACTTCACCGTCTCCATCCACGTCGGCACGGCGCCAGGTATCGGCATCGGCCTGCTTTCCCAGCATCAAGTCGATGAGGGCGGTCACGTCACCGATGCCCACTTCACCGTCGTCATTCACGTCACCTGGCAGCAGCGCATACTGGCTGGTGATGTCGGCAACGCTATACTTGTTGGTCGTCGAGGTGATCTCCAGATAGATGTCGCCGGTGATGTCCTTCACGTCCACGCTCTGGTGCTGGTTGTCGCCCTGACTGAGCACCACATTGAAACTGTAGTCCTCGCTATCGACTGGGAAGGTACGGTAGTAGAACCGCTGCCCCTGGATGACCCGTGTGGCGGTGATGTTCACGCCAGGCCAGCTGTCGTTGATGGCACCCGTGTTGTCCCAGGCATACACATAGACACTTGACCAGTTGTTGGGTGCCACGGTGGGATCCTTGATATAGACGGTTGCCGTGGTGGGCACAAAGCCGTGGAAGATGTACTCGCGCTGCACCACGTTGCGCACCTTGCCCTGGTAGAGCACTCCGGCAGTGAGCACCGTGTTGTCGTTCAGGGTCAGTTTCACGCTGCCTGTGGCTTGGCGGCTGCTGGCGGTGGGCGTGGTGCCGTCGGTGGTATAGACGATGACGGCATCGCTCTGGCTGGCGGTGATGGTTACCGTCACGCTGCCCTCATAGTGGCCGCTGGGCTTGTCGATGGCCAGGGTGGGGGCGGGCGAGGTGTAGTTGGTCACCTCGTGGTGCCACGTGCCGTCGATGTAGTAGCCGTGGTTGCGGAAGGTCAGGTCGCTGGTCTGCTGGCCGTCGGTGACAAAGATGATGCCCGTGGGCTGGCTGGTGAGCGAGCCGCCGTAGGTCCACTTCCATATCTTGCGGGTGCCGTCGCTGGTGGTGCCCATCAGCGTCATGGCCTCGCCGGGCCAGTTGCCGCCCGTGAAGTTACTGCTGCTGTTCCATATCCATGTGGTCACGCTGCCCACTCCCGTGCCGGTCTCCAGGAACACGCTCATGTCGTCCTCCTCGCAGCTGGGCTCATACACCTCGACGGGCACCACGGGCGAGGTGCCGTTGCCCTCGCCGTCGTTGCTCGACAGCTCCTCTTGGGTGCCGTCATAGCTCAGCACGGTGCCAGTGTTGGCACTGCTGGTGTACAGGTAGGGGCCATCCTCGCCTATCTTGCCCGGGGCGGGCGTGAGGCTGGTCGAGAGTACATAGATGCGCATGTTGCCCTTGCCGCTGCACGACGTGGTGGTGAGGGTGCCGCCCTGGGCCACGGTCTTGACGTCGCCGGTGATGCAGTCGGTGTAGGTGCCGCCAGGCACGCCCGTAAAGGTGGCGGGGCCGTTGATGGTCACCAGCACATAGCTATCGGTCGTGCCGTCGGTGTAACGGCGCTTGAAGGCATACCCGCCGCTGGACGTGCATCCCGTGGTGCTGTACTGACCCTTGCGCAGGGCAGGCACGGCCTGACGGATGCGGTTCAGGCGTTGCAGGTGCTTCACCAGGGGCTTGGAGAGCGTGGCGGCCAGGTTGCCCGTGGCACCACTGGCTTGTCCAAAGTCGCTCACGTTGACATCGCCCTTGATGTAACCACCATAGTAGGCGCGGCCACTGTCCTTGAGCGGGCCGTTGCCACCCGGGTCGATGGTCTTGCCGGCCTTGAACTCCACCTCGCTGCCATAGTACAGGCACGGGATGCCGCGGAAGGTGAACATCAGGCTCAGGTTCTCGGCCCACTGATCCGTCCCCTCGTTGAAGCGCACGTTGTCGTTGGGGCCAGGGCAGTAGTCGTGGCTATCGACATACACCACATTGTAGGTCGCATCGTTGTAATACTTGTCGCCATTGATGGCCAGGTTCCACACGCTGGCGATGTTGTGGAACGAGTAGTGCACGGGGAAGTCAATCACGCTCAGGCCCGAGGCGCGGCTCACGTCGGGCGCATGGTAGCTGTTGCCGTTGAGCACAGCGTTGCTCGACGTGGGCATGGCGCTGCTGGTCTCCTTGCAGTTGTCGGCATACATCTGCTGGCAAGCGCCGATGTTGGCCAGCGTGCTCAGGTCGGTGCTCTCATAGATGGCCACGCCGTCCCAGTAGCTCGCGTCGTAGTTCCAGCTGTAGTCTTTGCCCTCGGCCCAGGTGTAGAAGTAGGGCGACAGGGCGGGCTGGTTGCGGTAGGTGACACTGCCCTGGTAGCGGGCGCACACCTCGGTGTACATGAAGAAGTCGGCCCCGTTCAGCCGCTTGTTCTTGTACTGCTCACCCAGCGCCTTGAAGGCCGGGACATACACCTTATTAAATGTCAGGCGGGAAATGTGGCCGCCCGTGTCGATGCGGAAACCGTCCACGCCCATCTTGATAAACGTGCCATAGCAGTCAATCAGGTACTGGGCCACAGCGGGATTCTCGGTGTTCAGGTCCACGCAGTCGCCGGCGATCTGTGCCCACCAGCGCGTGTTGTCGTCCCAGTTGAACTGCCCGAAGTGATGCCAGTAGTTGTGCGTGTCGTGGTTCTGCCCGTCGGTATTCTTCATCTGCTTGAGGCGCGCGTCATACTGTTGTCCCGCCGGCAGGCTCAGGTAGTTGACAGGCAGCCGGCCACCCACCGAGTCGGTGGTGTAGGGCAACATGCACTCGTTCAACTTGAACTGATTGGCATTGCGGTCGCGGGTGAAGAGTTTGCACAGGTGCTCCTCGCCAAAGTTGCCCGTGTGGTTCAACACGATGTCCAGGATCACCTTCATCCCGCGGGCATGAGCCTCGTCGATGAGGGTCTGGAAGGTCGTGTCGCCGCTCTCGTAGCGGTGGTCAACGCGCGAGAAGTTGCTGGCGTGGTAGCCGTGATAGTCCAGTCCCGAGGCGTTCTCGACAACGGGTGTTACCCACACCGCTGTGAAACCCAGCGCCTTGATGTAGTCCAGCTTGTCGATCAATCCCTTGAAGTCGCCGCGCCAGCACGGGTCGCCATGGTTGGCCGCCGCACCGTCCCAGCACTGCGCGTTATTGCTCGGGTCACCGTCATAGAAACGCGTGGTCATCACAAAGTAGATGCTCTCGTCGCGGAAGTCGGTGCGCGGCCCCACAAAGGCCGCCCACGCCTGCTCTGCTGCCATCACAGCCAGCAACAGCAACATGATACACTTGAATGTGGTAGTCTTGTTTTTCATATCGCAAATGTTTTAAAGATTAAAAATAATATTGCCTCCAAATATACTCATTATGAAGCAAATATCACTTTCTATCCTCCCCATTTTCAATCAAATTTACCCATGCAATCGTTTGCACGACACCGCCTAATACGTTAGGGTCCCTAAGTTTTTTTAACGACCTCAGGGATCCGAACGTATCTAAGGCTTGAATCCTACTCATGTGGCACGCTCACGGCGCGGACATAGCAGCCATTAGTTCACCTCGTGGTCATTGTTCACGTCACCATGGGTGTTTGTGGCATTGATATCATTTTTTACAGTTGAGTTATGCAACAGCCTCTCTTGTCTTCTTTTTCTCCGTTGTTGTGGTCGGGATAAAGTAGAGGCGCAAGGTTGGTTTTCCTTGCGCCTCCATGTTGTTGGGCGGGTGTGCCGCTTTTACCTAACGCCTAATATTAGTAGCCGAAGATGTCTTCGAGGGTCAGGCGGTGGATCGGACCAATCTTCTCAAGTGCCTTGATATCGAGTTCCTTCTCGTCACCCAGGATGAGGTAACGGTAGGGCTTGCCGGCCATCGACTGCTGCTCAAACTTGACGATGTCGTTCAATTTCAAGTTGGGCAGGGCGTTATAGACCACCGAGTTGATGTCGTAGTCCAGCCCCATACGCTTGGCGGCAATGTAGCTGTTGAGCACGCTACCGCGCACGGTGCGGCGGCTGGCCAGCTTCTTCATCAGCGACTCCTTGGCCAGGGCAAAGGCTGCCTCGCTCTGGGGGATGGTGCCCACGATGTTGTTGAACTCGCGCACGCAGTCCATCATCTTGTCGTTCTGGGTGATGATGTAGGTCATGGCATACTCGGGATGACCCTTCTCGCTGGGCTGGCGATAGTAGGCGGCAGCCGAGTAGGCCAGACCGCGGGACTCACGCAGCTCCTGGAAGACGATACCGTTCATGCCACCGCCAAAGTACTCGTTGAACATGTTGATCGTGGCGGCGTGCTCGGGTGCCCACTGGGTGCCCTCGTTGTGGTACTGCACCATGTAGATGTTCTTAGCCTCGTAGGGGGCTAGCAGAATCTCGGTGCGTGGGGTGGTCTGCTCCATGTAGGGCGTGCCCACGGGGACAGCGGCCAGGTTCTTCTTGGTCTTGTGCACCTTCTTGAGGCACTTGTTCAGCTCCTTCTCGGTCATGGGGCCGTAATAGACCACGGTGTGCTGCATGTCGCGCAGGCCCTTGACCAGGGCGAGCAGCTCGGCGGGCTTGGTGTCGCGCAACTGCTGAGCGCTCATGATGTTGGTGTAGGAGTTGCGGGGACCATACATGCCATACTCGTTCAGGCGGCTGAAGCACTCGTCCTGGCTCTGCTTGGCATCGTTGCGGCCCTTGAGGATGACATCGACCATGCTCTTGTAGGCCTCCTCATCGACCTGTGCGTTCTGCATCAGGTCCTCGGCGAGCTTGAGGGCCTCGGGCATGTTCTCGCTCAAGCCACTCAGGGTCAGATAGGTCTCGTTGTCGCTAACGTTCATCGAGATGTTGCAAGCCAGCTTGTACATGCGCTGCTTGAACTCGGTGGCGCTCATCTTCTTGGTGCCCAGGTAGTCCAAGTAATTCAGTGCAGTCTCGTAGCGGTTGTCGGCAGTAGCGCCGAAGTCATACTTGTAGGTCAAGGAGAACAGGTCGTCCAGATCGTTGTGCTTGTAAAGCAGCGGCAGCTTCTTGCTGGTCTGGCCCACGGTCATCTCCTTGCTGTAGTCCACAAACTGCGGCTGGATGGGCTCAACGATCTCGCTCAGGATGCTCTTCACGAAGTTGCTCTGCATGTCGCGGTTGGTGGGAATCGGGGTGATCTGGGGCTTGTCGATCTTCTTCTCGGTGGTGTCAACCCCCATGCGCTTATACACGCACACAAAGTTGTTGTCCAGCAGGTGGCGGTTGGCAAAGGCCACGATCTGCTCCTTGGTCATGCCGGCCATGCGGTCGAGCTTGCCGACCTCCTGTGCCCAATCAACGTGGTTGATAAAGGCGTTGACCAGCTGACGCGTGCGCGAGCCGTTGTTGTCCAGGGCGCGCAGGTAACCCAGCTTGTTGTTGTTGACCACGCTCACCAGCAGGTCGTCGTCAAAGTCGCCCTTGCGCAGCTTGGCCACCTCGCCCAGCAGCAGCGCGCGCACCTCCTCCAGGGTCTGACCCTCGTTGGGATAGCCCATGAGCATGAGCATCGAGTAGTCGGTCATCTGGTCGCTAAAGGCACCGGCACCCATCACCTTGAGGGGCTGGTTCAGGTTCAGGTCCATCAGACCGGCGGTGCCGTTGGAGAGCATCTCGGCGATGATATCAACGGTGTCGTTCTCCAGCGAGTTGGCAGCGCCAAAACGCCATCCCAGAGCCACGAGCTCGGCCTCCTGGCCGATGACGGTGGTGTCAACGGGTGCCGTG
Source organism: uncultured Prevotellaceae bacterium (assembly GCA_947165485.1). Classification (GTDB taxonomy): domain Bacteria; phylum Bacteroidota; class Bacteroidia; order Bacteroidales; family Muribaculaceae; genus Sodaliphilus. The sequence continues at coordinate 26,701 of CAMVAP010000025.1, read as the reverse complement.
ATGGGCTTGAGGGGGGCAAACTCGGGACGGTACAGGTTGTTGTTGGGCTTCCAGCTGCCAAAGTGGCGCTCCAGGATCGTGATCACCTCGTCGGGGTCAAAGTCGCCCGCCATACAGATGGCCACGTTGTTGGGGCAGTAGTAGTTGTGGAAGTAGTTCTTGATGTTGGTGATCGAGGGGTTCTTCAAGTGCTCCTGCGTACCGATGGTCGTCTGGGTGCCATAGGGGTGGGTGGGGAACATCTTGGCGCTCAAGGCCTCAAACAGTTTCCTATTGTCCTGGGCGATGCCGATGTTATACTCCTCATACACGGCCTCAAGCTCGGTGTGGAAACCGCGGATGACCATGTTCTGGAACCTGTCGGCCTGGATGCGTGCCCAGCGGTCCACCTCGTTGGCGGGGATGTCCTCGGTGTAGCATGTCACGTCGGTGCTGGTATATGCGTTGGTGCCCTGGCCGCCGATGCCGGCCATCAGTTTGTCATACTCGTTGGGGATGTTGTACTTGGCCGCCAGCTGCGAGATGCTGTCGATCTCGTGGTAGAGCACGCGACGACGCTCGGGGTCCTTCACCAGGCGGTACTGCTCGTAGCGGGCCTCGATGGTGTCGAGCAGGGCGCGCTCGGCCTCATAGTTGCTCGTGCCGAATTGCTTGGTACCCTTGAACATCAGGTGCTCCAGGTAGTGTGCCAGACCGGTTGTCTCGGCAGGGTCGTTGCGTGAGCCGGTGCGCACGGCGATGTGGGCCGAGATGCGCGGGCTCTGGTGGTTAACACTCAAGAACACCTTGAGACCGTTGCTCAGGGTGTAGCATTGTGTGGCCATGGGGTCGCCGGGAACGGTGGTACCCCTGGGCGCTGCTGCTGCCATGCCCAGGCACACCAGGCCGGCCAGCATTGTCAATAAAAACTTGGTTAGTTTCATGATTAATACAAGGTTAGTTAATATTTAGATTAGACTATTTCTTTGAATCATTATGATAGATCCGGGATAATATTTCCTCGGTCATGTCGCCAAATATCGGGCCGTTGCACATCTGGTGGATGTTCACGCCACCAAAGGTGAGGTTGGCCTCAATCAACACGGGCTCTCCATCCCTATCGATGGCAAAGTCCCACGAGATGAGGTGTGTTGTCGTTCCCAGCCGGCCAGCTACTTGCCTGATGATATTCACGCACTTGTCATAGCCCACCAGTTGGAAGTCCTTGAACACTGCGCCTTGGGGATGACGGGTCCACTTCGCGCCGGTCTTGTCAAACCCCGTTTCGCGCAGCCTCCCGTCGCTGGTGAGGCCGCACACCAGGCCGCCGTGGCTGGTGTTGTCCACCCTGGAACCGTCACGCCCCATCCTGATGACCGAGGAGACGATGTGTACCTCCCCGTCAAGGATGATAGACATGATGCGGATGCTGTTCACGCTTTTGTCATACAGTTGATTGATGACCTCATGCTGCTGGATGATCTCCTGGATGATGAAGTCTCGTGGGGAATCCAGGCAGGCGGTCAAGGTGTCGAGGGCGTCGGTCTGGGCAAAGTCGATAAAGCAGATGCCCTTGCCCCCCTCAGAGTTGCGTGCGGGCTTGTGGATGCCGCACCGGGCCTCCCTGCACAGGGCGATGGCCTGTTCCCGGGTGATGATGTGATAATCCTTGTCCATGAGCAAGCCGTTGCACTTGCGCACGATGGCTTGGGGCATCCTCACGCCGTGGAAGAACAGGTCATACAGGTTCTTGTCGTCCAGCTCATAGGACCGGCGGGGACTGGTCAAGAAGAAATCCACCTCGGCATAGTAGATGTCGTCGGGAATATAGCGCTTGAGGTCGCCTTTACCGTCGCTGCACCAGTTGTAGAATTCAAACCACGGCAGGTACTGGGACACGTCACGGTAGGGCTTCCAGAATGATAAAATCTCGCTGCGCTGGGCACTGGAGACGGGTAAACGCTTGCCTTGCTTCACCTCCAGCGCTTGATGACCTACCTTCATGCGGCTCTTTCTCAAGTGGTTGTCCTTGTAGGTGGCCAGCGCTTTAGACAGGCCTGCCGGAATCTTGCCCAATATGGCTTTGATACTGCTCATGATTCATTAGAATTTTAGCATCATTTTTTTGAGTGATAAATCATGGACAACATCTCCTCGGTGCGATTCCCGAAAATGGGGCCGTTGCACAGCTGGTGGATGTCGATGCCACCAAAGGTGAGGTTTACCTCGATGAGTATGGGTTCGCCATCCTCTCCCACCGCAAAGTCCCATGAAATAAGCCCTGAGGTGGTGTACATCCTGCCTGCAATCGAGCGGATGAGGTCGCAGCACTTGTCGAATCCCTCGATGCGGGTGTCTTTAAAAATGGTCCCTTGGGGATGCTGGGCAAACCGTTTGCCGTATTCGTTATAGGCGTACTCGTTGAGTTGGCCGTTCTTGCCGATGCCGCAGGAGATGCCTCCCTGGCTGGTGTTATCGACCGTTGCCCCATCGCGTCCCATCCTGATGAGGGATGAGAGGATATCCACCTTACCGTCATTCAGGAATGAGATGATGCGGATGCTGTTGATGCTTTGAGGGTGAATCCGGCTCAATGACTCATGTTGACGGATGATCTCCTGGACATTGATGTTTTTATTCCTGGGGTCGCTGATCCAGTTCCTGAACTCCTCGACAGTAGTCTGTGAGAAATCAAAGAAACGGACACCGTGGCCGCCAGCCGAAAGCCTCGCCTCCTTGGTGATCACCTTGCCAGCATCGGTGCAGGTTTTCAGCGCCTGTTCCATGGTGATGATGTGGTAGTCCTTGTCAAAGAGTTGCCCATTGATCTTCCTGATGCACGTGCGCGGCATCCTCACGTCATGGAAATACAAGTCATATAGGTTCTTGTCGTCAAGGTGCTCAGAACGCCGAGGTGAAGTGAACCGCATATCAAAATCGGCGAAATACACACCATCGGGGATGTAGTATTTCAGTTGAGACTTGTCGGTGCAGGAGGCGTTATAAAAGGAAAACCACTTCATCTGTTTGTCAATGGGGCGGTAAGGCTTCCAGAATGCAATGATTTCCTCTTTCTGGCTCTGGGTGAGCGGCTCACAATATGGCACCTTGTGGGCAAAGGCCCGCTGAGCGTGGCGCAATCTTGATATCCTGACGAGGTCGTCGGTGTAGAAACGCCCGAAGCGGTCGCGCAATTTGATCCTTATTTCGGCTATCTTGTTCATTGAGTTATCGGCTATGGGTTATTGTGGCAAAAGTAACACTTTTTTCTCAGTTTATCCGGCATGAGGAGCCAGAATTATATTCTGTACTTGGCAGGAATGAATCTCTTGAGGTTGTTTTCCTGCTTCAAGAACGCTAGGAATTCATCGGTCAATGCGCCGGCAAACGGGCCGTTGGCAAACTGGTATAGCTGCGTGCCTGGCCTGCTGATGTTGTACTCGATGCACACCGGATGATTGTCCTGGTCGAGCGTGATGTCCCAGCCCACGAGGTCAAACGGCAACAGCATTTCATGCCCCCGCTTGGCCATGTCGATGACTGCCTGGTAGTTGGGGATGTGACGATCGTGATAGTGCTCGGGCTTTTCCTCGCGGCCTCTCAACGAAATAAAACGCTCGTTGACCGTGCCGTCGTCATTGACGCCCACCGTGTGGACGATTTCTTCACCCTTGATATAGACAACATCGGTGAAAAAACCTTCCACGCCATAACGGATGCTTGTCGATAAAACCTTGATCTCGCCCTGGTGCCGCCACGTCATGATCCTGAAGATATTGACCGACGTGGAGCAAAACTGGCTCATGAATTCACTCTGCACCAGCCGCTGTTGCAGGACATAGTCATGGTCGAGGTTATGCTGGATGAGCGCTTTCACCTCATCGGGGGAGTTCACCTCGATGACCCTCACGCCCTTGCCTGCCTGGGAGCCTCTTGTGGCTTTGATGATGATGCTGTGGCTCGCGCCAGTCTCGTTGAAGATGCTGGCTGCCACATGGTCGAGGTCGTCAGGGGCACAATAGTGCCAATCCTTGTCATAGGCCTTGCCCTTATAGATGTGGGCCAGCACTTGGGGAAATGTGATGTTGGGTACCAGGCGGTCATACAGGTTCTTGTCATCCCAGCCCACGATGCACTCGCGGTCGTTGTAGTGCCTGTAGATGGGAGGAAAGGCAATGCAGTCGGGGATGAATCGGGGATCGTGAATGCCGGTCACGCCATAGAACATCTGGTGCCATGAGTGGTCAGGGAAACGGATGCCGAATTGCCGCCAGTAGCTGTCGATCTCATCCTTGTCGGCTTGGGACAGCTCGGGTTGAGGGTGTTGTGCGAGAAACGTGCCTGCATCTCTATACTCGGCATCGAATGAGCGGCTGTACATGAGTCGGGAATACAAATCCATCACGCAAGAAGTCGATCTCGATAATAATCTCCTGATATTCATTGTCTATGATTGATAGTGTCCAATTTTGAACTGCAAAGTTAATGGCATTCTGTTAACTGTGCAAGTGTTATGCGCGGTGGGTTTTATAAAAACTGTTGAAATAATGGTGGTTAATTGAAAAAAAATGACTACCTTTGCGCGATTTTTTTATATATTAGACGTAAATTTTATATGACACCTACTACTAAAACCATCGTACTGAGTGACGGACGTGAGATCACTCTGCAGACTGGAAAGCTTGCTGAGCAAGCCGATGGAGCTGTTGAATTGAGGCTGAACAACACCGTGTTGTTGGCCACCGTATGTTCGGCCAAGGAGGCCGACGAGGGCGTGGACTTCATGCCCCTGACTGTTGAATACAAGGAGAAATTCTCGGCCTATGGCCGCTTCCCTGGTGGCTTTACCCGCCGCGAGGGCCGCGCCAGCGACTACGAGATCTTGACCGCCCGCCTGGTCGATCGCGTGTTGAGGCCCTTGTTCCCCTCTAACTATCATGCCAACACTATCGTTCACATCTTGATGTTCTCGAGCGACGGTGTTGACGCTCCCGATGCCCTGGCAGGTCTTGCCGCATCGGCAGCCATCGCTGTGAGCGATGTGCCCTTTGAAGAGCCCATTGCCGAGGTGCGTGTTGCACGCATCGACGGTGAATTCGTTATCGACCCGACGTTTGAGCAGATTGAGAAAGCTGACATGGAATTGATGGTAGGTGCGACTTACGATAATATTATGATGGTCGAGGGCGAGATGGACGAAGTGAGCGAGGATGACCTGATTGCCGCCTTGAAGGCTGCCCACGAGGCCATCAAACCCATGTGCCTGATCCAGAAGGAGTGGGCCCGTGAGTTGGGTGTTGCCAAGCGTGAGTACTGCCACGAGACCGACGACGAGGAGCTCCACGAGCGCGTCCGCAAGGAGATTTATCCCAAGTGCTATGCCGTTGCCCAGGCTGGTAAGGCCGACAAGCAGTGGCGCAACGAGACCTTCCAGAAGGCCTATGACGACTTCATGGAGACCATCCCCGAGGAGGAGCGTGAGGAGAAGGAGCCGATGATCAAGCGCTACTACGAGGAAGTGCAGCGCGACGCCGTTCGCCGTTGCATCCTCGACGAGCACATCCGTCTGGATGGCCGCAAGACCGACGAGATCCGCCCCATCACCTGTGAGCCCGACTACCTGCCTTATCCCCACGGCTCGGCCCTGTTCAAGCGTGGCGAGACCCAGGCCCTGGCTACCGTAACCCTGGGCACCAAGGACGACGAGAAGCTCATCGACGACGTGCTGCGTCACGAGAACGAGCGCTTCCTGTTGCACTATAACTTCCCCGCCTTCTCGACTGGTGAGGCCCGCGCACCGCGTGGCGTGAGCCGCCGCGAGATTGGCCACGGCAACCTGGCACACCGCGCCCTCAAGCGCATGATCCCCGAGGACAACCCCTATTGCATCCGCATCGTGAGCGACATCCTCAGCAGTAACGGTTCGTCATCGATGGCCACCGTCTGCGCCGGTTGCATGGCACTGCTCGACGCCGGTATCAAGCTCAAGAAGCCCGTTGCCGGTATCGCTATGGGTCTGATCACCGACGAGGGTAACGTGAAGCACGCCGTGCTGAGCGACATCCTGGGCGATGAGGACCACCTGGGCGACATGGACTTCAAGGTGACGGGTACCGTTGACGGTATCACCGCTACCCAGATGGACATCAAGTGCGACGGTCTGCCCTACGAGATCCTCGAGCAGGCATTGCGCCAGGCCAAGGAAGGCCGCCTCCACATCCTCAAGCTCATCAACGAGGCCATTCCCGCACCGCGCGAGGATTACAAGCCTCACGTTCCTCGCATTGTCACCATGACGATCGACAAGGAATTCATCGGTGCCGTGATTGGCAAGGGTGGCGAGGTCATCCAGGGCTTGCAGGAAGAGACTGGCACGACCATCAGTATCGAGGAAATCGATGGCAAGGGAATCGTCGAGATCGCTGCTGCCAACAAGGAGAGCATCGAGGCTGCTGTGGCCCGCATCGAGGCCATCATCGCTGTGCCCGAGGAGGGTCAGGTCTATACTGGTAAGGTGGTCAGCATCCTCGAGTTCGGTGCCTTCGTTGAGTTCATGCCTGGCCGTGACGGTCTGCTGCACATCAGCGAGATCAGTTGGGACCGCCTCGAGAACATGGAGGCCAGCGGCCTGCACGAGGGCGACGAGGTCACCGTCAAGCTCATCGAGATTGACAAGAAGACCGGCAAGTTCCGCCTGTCCATGCGTGCCCTGCAGGAAAAGCCCGAGGGCTATGACGAACGCAAGCAGGGTGGCAACCGTGGTCCCCGTCAGGGAGGTAACGGCAACGGTGGCAACCGTGGTCCCCGCCAGGGTGGTAACGGTGGAGGTCGTCCCATGGGCGGCAATGGCCGTGGCGACCGCAACCGTGGCCCACGTCGTCCCCGTCGTGACGACCGCCGCGATGACGAGTAAAATCCCCGCGACAACACATCAAGCGAGCGCCGAGGTTTCCACACCCCGGCGCTCGCCGTCATTTTCCCCTCCCTCATGACACTTTTGGGACACGGGGACGGTTCTTTTGTCCCATTTTGGAGCCAAAATGGGACAAAAGAACCGTCCCCGTGTCCCAAAAACCATGTCCTGGGTTTTGTGTCTATAGGCGTGAATCCTTGTTTTTTGGGGGGGTGGAGTGTATGAATTTTTGACACTTTTGGATGGATTTTTCAAGTGTTGGAGTAAAAAGTTCAGTTCCTTCTTGATATTGCGGTTGAAATGTGTATATTTGTGAGCGAATAGTTAATAATAGAAATCATCACTTTGATAGATAAGACGGTTATGAAACATCTTCTCACATCCACGCTCTTGCTGCTGATATCCCTGTTGAGCCCTGCCATCTCGGTTGCGGGGGGCATTGCCAATTCCTATGACTTTGAGGAGGACGGCCTGTATTATAAAAAGATTGATGACGGCCATGCGGTCGAAGTCACGACACCTCCTTATACTTATTATACCGATGCCGTTGTGACTATCCCGGCTGCTGTTACCCATGACGGCACAACCTATCCTGTTACCGGCATCGCCAGTAGCGCTTTCCAGTATGACGATGCAATGACGAGCGTGACTATCCCGAACTCGGTCACAAGGATTGGCCAGATGGCCTTCTTCGGCTGCCATGGCTTGACGAGCATGACGATTTCCCGCTACGTCACCTCGATTGGCGAAGGGGCTTTTTCGGCCTGTAGTGGCATGAAGAGCCTTGCCGTGGACAGCGATAACCCCAATTACGATTCCCGCAACCATTGCAACGCCATTATCGAGACAGCGAGCAATACCTTGCTGGCTGGTTGCCAGAACACGGTCATTCCCGGCACCGTCATGGTCATCGGCAAGGATGCGTTCTGGTATTGTAAAGGCCTGACGAGCGTGATCATCCCGGCATCGGTCATGGTCATCGACGATGAAGCGTTCGGTGGCTGCGACGGCTTGAAAAGTGTGACCATTCCCAATTCGGTCACCTCCATCGGCAGGGAAGCGTTTGCTTACTGCGACGGCTTGACGAGCGTGAACATTCCAGGCTCGGTCGTGACCATCGGCCCGCAGGCCTTCAGGTACAGCACTAACCTGGCGAGCGTGACGATCGGCAACGCGGTTACTACGATCGGCGATATGGCTTTTGACCAATGTGAGAGCTTGGAGAGCGTTACTATTGGCAAGTCGGTCAACTCTATCGGCATGATGGCCTTCGGCACTTGCCCTGGTCTGTCGAGCCTCACCGTGGCCAGTGGCAACACGACCTATGATTCCCGCGATAATTGTAACGCCATCATTGAGACGGCCAGCAATACCCTGATTGTCGGTTGTGCCAACACGGTTATCCCCAGTTCGGTCACTGCCATCGGCGACTGGGCATTCTATCACCGTGGTGTCCGCCTGACGCGCATGACGATTCCCAACTCGGTCACCACCATCGGCATTGAGGCATTCGCGGGCTGTGGCTTGACGAGCTTGACGATTCCCAACTCGGTCACTGCACTGGGCGTGCGGGCTTTCGGTGGATGTAGGAACATGACGAGTCTGTCCATTGGCAATTCTCTCACCACCATCCCTCAAGAGGCGTTCTATTATTGTGACGGCTTGAGGAACTTGACCATCCCCGGCTCTGTCACCACCATCGACGAGGCCGCGTTCGCTCGGTGTAAAGGGCTGACGAGCATAACATTCGGCAACTCGCTCACTACCATCGGTGCGAGTGCCTTTGCTGCCTGCGAAGGGCTGACAAGCGTGACCATTCCTGCCCCGGTCACCACCATCGGCAAGGGTGCGTTCCGTGGCTGTCAAGGCTTGAGGAGTGTAGTCATCGGTGACTCGGTGCGGTCGCTTGCTGTGGACGCATTTGAGTCTTGCACTAATATTGAGAGTCTCGTTGTGGCCAGTGGCAATAAGACCTACGACTCCCGCGACCATTGCAATGCCATCATCGAGACGGCAACCAATACCTTGATGATAGGTTTAAAGAACTCTTTCATTCCCGGCACGGTCACCACCATCGGCCAGCGGGCCTTCTGGGGCTGCCGTGGCATGACGAGCGTGATCATCCCGAGTTCGGTGACCACCATTGCCGAGCAAGCCTTCGGGGGCTGTGCAGACTTGGCAAACGTTACTTTCCCTAACTCTCTCACCTCCATCGGGTACAGTGCATTCGATGGTACCGCCTGGTACAATAACCAGCCCTATGGCGTCGTCTATGCCGGTCAGATTGCTTATAAATATAAGAGAAGTCCCATGTCGCCTGATGTGACAAGTATCACGTTGAGAGACGGCACAATATGTATTGCTGATGGTGCGTTCAATGGCTTGCGTTCTCTTGTGAGTGTAACCATCCCCCGCACCGTGAAATACATCGGCTATCTGGCATTTGGCGGCTGTGAGAGCTTGACGATTCTGATCATCCCCAGCTCGGTCACTACCATCGGTCGCCTGGCGTTCAAGAACTGCAAGAGCTTGACGAGTGTGATCATTCCTTCCTCGGTGTCAACCATCGGCTATGGACCATTCTCGGGCTGCGACAACCTGAAGAACCTCGTCGTGGGCAGTGTCAACGAGACCTATGACTCCCGTGACAATTGCAATGCCATCATCGAGACGGCCAGCAATACCTTGATTGGCGGATGCCCCGCCACGGTCATACCGGCTTCAGTCACGGCCATCGGCGAACTGGCATTCTGGTACACCGATAGCTTGAAAACCGTAGTCATCCCGGGCTCGGTCACATCCATCGGTCGCCAGGCGTTCATGTACTGCGGTGACTTGACGAGTGTGACAATCCCGGGCTCGGTGGTCACGATCGGTCATGATGCGTTCACGAGTTGCTGGGCGCTGAAGGATGTGTATTGTTACATGACCGACCTGTCGAACGCGTCGGTTGAATTTCCTTTCCGTGTGCTTGGTGGCTTTGACTATTCAGGGCGCACACTGCATGTGCTGCGTGGCATGGGAGGCGCCTATCGTGCCGATGAAAACTGGTATCCTTATTTCGGTCAGATTGTGGAAGACCTCTCCATCAAGGGCGACGTGAACATCGACGGTGAGGTGAACATCGCCGATATCAACAAGGTAATCGACATGATGCTGGATGCCAACAATGATGTAGTGGGTGATGTCAATGGCGACGGGGAGGTGAGCATTGCCGACACCAATGCTCTGATTGACATGATTCTTGAGTGATAAGCAAATCAAGTTTCTAAAGTGGTATGGCCACTTTAGAAACTTGAGGATGAGAGAGGAGTCAACGCTTGAAAAATCAATCGTCTATGCCCATGAAGCGGCCTGAGCGGTCAAAGTTCAGGTCGAGGCCGTTGGCCAGCTCAATATCGTAACCGTGGTACTCCTTGTTGATCTTGGTGATGGCCAGGTTATGGTAGCTGCCTCTCACGTAGCTGGCGATAGCCTTGGGGATGAAGAAGGCGGGCACGCCTCTCATCGATTCCACTTGATCCCACTGGTTGTTGGCATCAAAATCGACCTTTGTGCCGTCGCTGAGATATACGTCATATTCCAGACCACCGTTATCGTAATCGGGCTCTACTCCCACAATCGAAGCGTTGGGGAAGTGCTGCTTGATAAAGGCGGTGATAGCAGCGGGTAGCCCCTGGGCTGTGGTTGCCGGCGCTGCTGCCTGCTGGTCGGCTGCGGGCTGTGCCTGAGCTTGTGGCTGAGCCTGTGGCATGGTCGAATCGACTGGCGCTGCCTGTTGTTGCTGCATCTGTTGCTGCATCTGCTCCAACTGCTGCTGCATCTGCTGCTGTTGAGCGTCGTTGTTACCGGTGCAAGACCAGAGGGTAAACATGGCTACGCCGATAGACAAAAGTTTAAAACACTTGCTGTTCATTGTTGTACTTGATTTTTTTGTTCGCCAAAAACGGCAATTAATTTAGAATATATTAATGTATTAATCGTCAATGTCGATGACCTGGAAGGTGGGGTCGTATTCCACATCGAGGCCGTTGTTGAGTTTTACCTCATAGCCGCGACGGTTGCGGTCAATCTTGAGGATTATCGAACCGGGGAAGGTCTGGTTGATGTGGGCCTTGATGGGCTCGGGAATCAACTCGGCGGGAACCGATGTCATGCGACAGTCGATCTCTTTCCAATTGCCCTGCTTGTCAAACTCCACCTTCTCGCCCGTCTCATAGCGGATGGTGTAGTCATCCCAATCAACGGTCACGATGAGGGGAACATAGTCGGCAAAATACTGCTTGAGCAGCGTCTGAGCTGATTGGGGCATCTCGTTGAAGGTGATGACTTGGTCATGGTCGGCCCTGGCATTGAAGCTCATTGCCAGCATGGCAACCAATAGGAAGATAGCTTTGAAAACTTTCATAATGTAATGATTTAGAAATAAAATGTTATGTTTGTTGAGCAAAGGTACAATATTTCTTGAAATCACAAAGATTTAATAGAAAAAATGCTTGGCAACCGCTAATTATAAATGAAGTGTTTGTGTTTCGTGAGTTATTAACTTGCTTACCGATTGTGGATTAGCGAGTGATGATTGGAAATTTGACACTTGAAAAAACGAAAAACATTCCAATAATCGTTTTTTCTTGATATATCAGGATTTCACCCATCTCCGATCCTCAAAAAATGGAGTGGTTGTCAGGAATAAATTCGCCTTGGGGCATATTTGGGGTGGTGAAGTTGGAATAATTGCAAGAAAAACTGTATCTTTGCAATGGCTATTACTCATTAAGGCATTAAGTGAGCAATGTTTCATCTCAAGCAGGCATACCGGCGATTCAGGCGGTGGCAGTTGCGCCCCATTGACAACGAGTTCACCTCTCGCAAGCCTCACCATTGCTGCAACTGCGAGCATGAGTTTGTGGGCAATTATTGTCCCTATTGCTCCCAGTCGCGCGGCATCGGCCCCATCACGTGGAAGAGCGTGGCCAAGGGCATCGGTGAGGTGTGGGGCTTACACAACCGCTCGTTGCTCTACACCATGGTGCAACTGTTGCTGCGACCGGGCTACTTCATGAGCGACTACATCAACGGCAAGCGCCAGGTGAGTTTCCCACCCATCAAGATGCTGGTGCTCATCAGCCTGCTGGGTGTGATTGTCGATTTCCTCACGGGTGCCATCCACGGCATGATTTATATTCATGGCGAGAAGATGGGCTACGTCAGCGACGTGTTTGACTGGCTCAATACCCACTTCAAGGGTATGTTCCCACCTCCCAGCGAGTACTTGAGCGGCTTGCTACAATGGCTGAACACCCACCCCGACGTGTTCTCGTTGATCCTGCTCTCGTTCCTGATCATCCCCATCTACTACATCTTCCGCTTTGCCCCGCGCAATGCACGTCTCACGATTCCCCAGGGCTTCTTTATCCAGGTGTTCAGCGCCGCTCTGTACATGATGCTCAACATGCTGTATGATATCACCGAAATGGGTTGGTTCGTGATATTGTTGTCGTTGATGATCATCTTTGTCACCTACAAGCAGTTGTTTGGCTATGGCCTGTGGGGGACACTGTGGCGTGTGGTGATGTCCTTTGTGTGCGCTTTCACCTTATTGTCGGCCATGCTCAATATCAACTATGGTGCCTATCTGCTGGAGCACAACGAGGCAGATGCCGCCCGTGGATTCTTCCTCAACGTGCCGATCGTCCTCGTCTTGCTCATCACCATCCTTGTCGTCTGCTACTACATCGGCAAGCATCAAGCGGCAACAACTTTAAAACGAAGACGATAATCCTAAAAGGAAGACAATAAGTTCAATACATCATGCTATAGTATTTATTGTATTGGTTGTTTTTCTTTTATTCAGGAGTGATGTTTTTGGGTGCGGTGAGGCGGCGGTAGAGGGTGATACCCAGTAGGGGAACTGCCGTGCCCACGATGGTGTACAGCACCCAGAAGAGGTCGGTCGTTGAGTTCTCGTGGATGACCATGTGACAGCCTATCTGGCCCCAGTCCAGACCGTAGTACCAGATCTTGAGCGCCGACACAATCTTGAACGAGATGATGTGCCACACATAGATGTAGAGCGTGTTGTTGCCGCAATAGACCATGAAGCGCTTGACGATGCCCTCGTGACGGTCGAGCCAGGAGGCGAGGTGATGCACCATCAGGAAGCCGATGGCACCCGTGACGGGGAGGGTGGCGACAGTGCGCAACTCGGTCTTGAGGGCCATACCTTGCCAGCCCAGTGAGGCACCAGTCACCAGAATGGCGGCATAGAGCAGCGTCAAAGCCCAGTGCTGGGGGATGCGGCTCTCGTGGCGGCGATACATCACGCCCATTGCAAAGAACATCACGCCCCAGCAGTCGCGTATGCCACCCTGCACCAGCGTGGTGATGGTCAAGTGGTTGGCAACCTTGAACCAGGAGAAACCCAGGGCCAGCACAGCAATCACAACCGGGACAGTGGCATGGTTGAGCCAACGGTGGCGGTTGTAGAGCAGCAGATAGAGCACCAGGAACATGATGCTGGCCACCAGCAACGCCCTGAAGAACCAGAAGGCGCCCGCCAGGAACTCGTCATAGCCGCCCATCGAGAAGACGATGTGAACGAGCCGCTGGCAGAACTGGAACCAGTCGTAGGGGTGGGTCACACCGCCCGCCCAGTTGCCGTAGTGCTCGTTCATGAGCCCGATCTTGAAGAACAGGTTGTGGAAAATGAGGAAAAACAAGCTCCACTTGACAAACGGCACATAGAGACCCTGAAACCGCTTCTTGCAGAAGGCCCACGGGTCCTGTAGGTACTTCTTGTCAAAGAAGTAGCCCGCCGCGATAAAGAATACCGGCATGTGAAACAGGTAGATAAAGGTCACCAGCAAGGTGGGGCCCTCGGCATGACCCGCACACATCAATATAATGGCAATAGCCTTACAAATCGACAAAACAGTATTCCTCTTCTTCATAGTAGGGTAAAATAGGGACGGTTCTTTTGATGTAAAAATAAAGTGATCAAGAACCGTAAATGGTTGATAAATAATTTAGTAATATAATGAATGGTGAGTAGGTGTCTCATAACAATAGTCTAAAAAATTACATCAAAAGAACCGTCCCTATTTTACCCATTTAAGATGGTGGGGAGGGGGATGAAGTTGTAGCCTTTTTTCTTGAGGGTCTTGATGAGGGCGGGTAGGCGGTCGTAGAATTTCTCCACGCGGCGCGGGTCGGTGCCCAGGTGGATCATGAGTAACTGGCCGTTGAGGGTGTGCTCGCGCTCGCAGCGCATGATGCGGTCCCACAGCCAGCGGTTGTCACGGTAACTGTTGCCGCCCTCGATGCCTGGCCAGGTGTAGTCCAAGCTGCTGGCGGTGCCAGGCGAGAAGTTGACCAGTTGAAGTCCCATCTCGCGCGCCCAGGCTGCCACGGTGGCGTTGTGCCACTCGTAGGGCGGAATCATCCACGGTGCCTGCTGTGGCGTGATGCCAAATCGGGCAAGCGTCTCATAACCCTTGATGATGTCGTTGCGGAACTGCTGCTTGTCGATAAGCAACGAGTCACGATTCTCCCAGTCGCAGTAGAGCAGGTGGCCGTAGCTGTGGGAGCCCACGTAATGTCCGTCGGCAATGAGGCGCTTGACCACATCGGGGTAGAGGTCAAAGAATCGTCCAGTGAAGAAGAAGGCACCCTTGATGCCCTGCTTGTTGAGGGTGGTGATAATGCGCTCGGCGCCGTCGGCACGGTCGTCGGCAGTAAAGACCAGGGTGATCTGCTTCTTGGCGGTATCGCCACGCACGATGGCGCCCTCGTCCCACATGAAGTTACCGCTCTTTCCCTTTCCCTCCATCTCATAGAACGAGAAGGGGAAAGTCAACGACGCGGTGCCATCCATCGTGGGCTCGTTGGTGCTGTAGTCATGGGTGTTGTCATGGAAAACGACGTCACCCGGCTGGAACAGGTCATAGGTGTTGCCCTCGACGTTGAATTTGTCCTGAGCCAGCGTCACGCCCTTGAGGCTGTTGAAGATGGTGGCATAGACGGGACCATCGACCAGACCGCCCGTGGGCATCCCGACGCCCTCCATCACATAGTTGCTGTGAGGGGCATGAGGGTAGGTGCCGCCACGTGGCAGCTCCACGATCATGCTCGTTCCCCACGGGTTGCAGCCTAACAGCCAGTCCCTGAGGGCAGCCTCCATCTCGATGAACTGGCGGTCACCAGTGAGCTGGCGGTAGAGGATGCACTGGGTGAGCATCGCCGTGGTCAGGTTGTTGCTGCACCAGACACCTGGCACACCCCACAGGAAGGGGTTGCCCGTCTGCTGGGCTCGTCCGAGCACGCGCTCAATGCCCGCCTTGATGTTGCGGATGAACTCGGCATGCAGCCGCTTGTTACCCTGAGCCTCTTGAGCCACGCGCACGTGCCCCATGTTCATGAAGGGGTACCACTGGTAGTGCCGTGCACTGTCGGCGCCCATCCACGGCGTGACGGGTTCGCGCCGGCCATATTCCACCGCCTGGGTCAGATATTTGGGGTCGCCAGTGGCATGGTAGAGCTCGATGGCGCCGAGTTCCATGTCATCGACCCAGTTGTCCTCCTCGTAGATGTAGGGCGAGACCACGCTCACCGTCTGGGCATTGCCAGGCTTGTCAATGCCCACCTGGAAGGCATCGGCGGCCTTGGCGGCGATGTGGGCGGCAAACTCGGGATAGTAGGGTGCCAGCACTTGAGCGCCCAGCGCAAAGTCGCTGGCAAATTTGCCTGCCGTGCTGGCGGCTCCCATCGTGGCGTTCATGAACTTGCCGCGCTGCTGCGGCTTGCCGTCGATGTAATAGACGGGCCGCCCGTTGTTGGGTCCCCATCCATAGTCGGCAGGGTCGTCCTTGGGCATCTTCATGCCGATGTGGTCGCGGTCGTCGGCAATCTGGTTATAGAGTTCCCCCTTGCTGGGGTTCATCTTGTCGAGCCAGGTGATGCCCCAATAGATCTCGTCGATGATGTCGGGGATGCCGTTGGCGCCCTCCAGACCGTTGGCCTGGTAGTGGTCACCGAAGGCTCCCGGGCACTGCTGCCATGCCAGCATCATCTGGTAGATGGCGTTGGCGCTCGTGGTGGTGTATTGCAGCAGGTCGGCGGCATCGTGCCAGCCGCCCGTCACGTCGATGCGTTGTCCCTCCTTGTCGGGGTGGTAGCGCACGTAGGCGTCCTTGACGTGGCAACTGTCGCGCTGGAACGGGTTGAAGCCGCAGCGCTGCTGGCGCATGTAGTTAAGGACAAAATCGGCTGTTCCGTCCCACACGCGGTTATTGATGGGAAAGACCGGTGACTCGATGCCGCCGGCAACGATGCGGTAGGCACCCTCGCCAGTAAAGCCGCTGAAGTCCAGGCGGCAGGTCGCTCTCATGTGCCCCCAGGGTCCCATGTCGCGTGTGGCCGTTGAGCGATAGGCGGTCTTGCCGGTAAAGGCATCGACCAGTTCAAATGTGGTGATCTGCACCTCGTCCTGGCTCATGAGCACTGCCACCTTGGTCGCTTGGGGCAGGTAGCCCAGCTGGTTGATGCGAATCCATCCCCCGGCGTGGCAAGTGGCTAAGCCGAGGATTATCATTGCCGTTATTGCAAGCAGTCGTCTTACAGTCATCATCGGTAAGTTGTGGTTATTGTCGTCAACGGCAAAGTTACAACAAAAATCTGATACTTTTACCGTATCGACCACTGTACCCAAGGTAATGGCACCAAAATGGAAAAATAACGCCTTGAACACAAATCTGGTGGGAACCTTTAAGTCGCGCGATGGCCTGATTCTCGTTTTCTGGTGTTAGTTCCAGACGATGGTGCAACATGCCTTGCCGCTTGACTGATGTGTCGTGGAAATCGGAGGATGAAAAACCGTAGTTTGTTGATTGTATTGATATTGTATCATGTTTTTTTCAAAGAATAGTTTGCAGGATTGTTATTTTGTGTTTAATTTTGCGGGTCATGTTTAAATATGCGTGCGTGAGGCACGTTGTGTTGTTGGCAGGGGCTATGTTCCTGTCAATGATTGCTGAGTGATATCATGTTTTAACCTAATATATTATTATGAAAAAGTTCTCAGTAATGTTATGCTTGCTGGTGTCGATGATTGCCATGGCGCAATATACCGGTCCCGGCTTCTATCGTGTACACAATGTTTACAGCGACAGTTACATCTGCATCAAGGGTACGGCTTTCAAGTGGTCGTCCAATCCTGATGCCTTCTGGTCCTGCATCAAGATGCTGCCCGCCCAGGACGGCACTTACGTGAGTGATGCAGGTTCGCTCATCTACATTCCTTATCTGGAGCAGACAAGCCTGTATGCTCAGGGCGTGGATACCTACTCGTTGACCGACCTGCTGATGGATGTGAGCCTCGCCAGCGAGAGTGAGGGTGGCCTGGATACCTATGTTGCCATCACACGGACGTGGATCACGATGGGTGGCACCGATGTGCTGTTTCCTTTCTTCTTTCGCGATAGAGGTATGGGCCTGACCGTAGCCCAGTCCGAGTCGCAGATGGCTCACTGGTGGATTGAGCCGGTCAATGAGGAGTCGATGGAGACCTCCTACTTTGGCGTAGCGCCTGCGAGCGAGGCTATGCAGGACGAGGATGGCTTCTACTGGACGACGCTGTTCTGTGACTTCCCCTACATGTTGCCCGTCGAGGGCGGTGTAGAGGGTGCTTACACCGTCAAGAGTGTGACCCAGGACGAGGAAGGCAATTACCGTGCCGGTGCTGTCAAGGTTTACGGCCAGGGCGAGGTGGTGCCCGCCGCCACTCCTGTGCTGCTCAAGTGCAAGAGCGCCGTGGCCAGCGGCAACAAGGTGATTCCCACCGGTGAGATCGCTAACAACACTGTGATGCCCACGCAGCAAGACCTGCTGATGGGTAACTACTTCAGCACCTTCATCAACCACAACAGCATGTCGGATGCCAGTGTGATGACACAATATGTTTCCGAGCAGGCCACAATGGCCAGTGACTGCTATCTCGCCCTGGGCGTGGATGCAGAGGGTCGCTTGGGCTTCTTCCCCCAGGAGGAGGGCACCTACATGACCGCCAACACCTCCTGGCTGACGCTTGAGGGGCTGGGCCTTGAAGGCGTGACGGCAGTGTATCTGCAAGAAATTGAGGAACCCGTGGTGGAACCCGTGATTTTGGGCGATGCCGATGGCGACGGCAAACTGAGCATCAAGGATGTGACAACCATTATTGACTACCTGATGAGTTCTTCTGATCGAGCCGAGGTTAAATGTGCCGACGGTGCCGACGTTAACGGTGATGGTACCATTCGCATCAATGATGTGACACTCCTGCTTGACATTCTGCTGCAAATGAAGTAAGCATTAAAACCGATAAAAATAAAAAGACGCACCGTCGATGAGACCTGGTGCGTCTTTTTATTTCCGTTGTGGAAAGCGGTAGGGCTTCGCCTTGTTTGTCTTCTATCGAAAAAAACTATTGGTGTCCGGGGAAAGTCCCGTTAGGGACGACCAGGACATAGGCCAGCCCTAACGGGCTTCAGCTTCGCTCAACACCCTGCCTATGACCACACGTTAAGGCGCTAGAATAGCATGAGCGGGCTGTATCTGTATCTTTGCCATTGAGTAACGGCCTAGAACACGAGCAGTCCGGTGATGCCAGCGAGGATGATGACCAGGATGGGGTGAATGCGGGTGAAATAGACGATGCAGAACGAGGCGACACAGATGGCGATGGTGATCATGCGCTCACTGGCCAGGTAGCCAAAGTTCTCACTGTTCATGAGCAGGAGCGCTGCCGATGCAATCAGTCCCACCACGACGGGCCTGAGTCCCATGAAGGCCCCCTTGATGAAGGGGCTGTGCTTGTGGCGCTGGATGTAGTGGCTGGCCATGAGGGTGAGGATGAATGGGGGCAGCACGACGGTGAAGGTCGTTACCAGCGAGCCGAGCACACTGCCGGTGACGACATAGCCGATGTAGGTGGCGCTGTTGATGCCGATGGGGCCGGGAGTCATCTGTGAGATGGCCACGATGTCGGTGAACATCTGGCTGGTGATCCATCCCGAATCGACCACTTCGCGCTGGATGAGCGAGAGCATGGCATATCCGCCGCCAAAGCCGAAGAGGCCGATTTTCAAGTAGGCCCACACGAGTTTCAGGTAGTTTTCAAGCATCGGTGGCCTCCTTTCCCTGGTTGCGCAAGAGTGAGCGCATATAATAAATGTATCCTCCCACGGCACCCAGCACGATGTAGATGATGGGGTGGGAGATATAAGGAAGCTTGCTGTAGATGAGCAATGCCACAGCAATGGGGATGATGACGGTCTTCCAGTTGATGCCTGCCGAGCGTGCTGTGGTGATCACCGGGGCGACGATGAGGGCGACCACGGCGGGCCTGATGCCCTTGAAGATGCGGCTGATGATGGCATTGTTCTTGATGGTGTCGGGCGTGAGGAAGATGGCAATGGCCAGGATGATGAGAAAAGAGGGCAGGATGGTGCCGATGGCAGCACAGATGCTGCCTTTCAAGCCCCGCAACCTGTCACCGACGACAACGCTGATGTTCACTGCCAGGATGCCGGGCATGGATTGAGCCACGGCCAGCAGGTCCAGGAACTCGTCGAGTTCTATCCAGTGGTGCTTTTCCACGATTTCGCGCTGGATGATGCTGATCATTGCCCAGCCGCCGCCAAAGGTGAATGCGCCTATCTTGCAGAACGTGAGGAAAAGTTGCAGGTACATTTTAGTTGTTAGTTGTTAGTTGTTAGTTGCTAGTTGTTAGTTGTTGGTTGTTAGTTGTTAGTCGTTAGTTGTTAGCTGGCATCCGCAAACGCCTAAAGCCTAAAGCCTAAAACCTAAAGCCTAAAGCCTAAAACCTAAAACCTTAATTATCAGTTATTTCTTGCGTTGAAATAGGCGCTGGGCGTGGATGAAGCCGTAGTTGCTGTTACTCAGGTGGGTGCGCATGAGCGAGAGGCTATCGACATAGGCCGTGTGACCGCGTTTCATGTTATAGCTCACGTAGCCGTAGATGCGCCTCACCTGGCGGGCGGTGTCGCTCTGGATGTCGATCATTACCCAGCCGTCGCTATTGGTGCCGCGGGTGATCTGGTGGGTGCTACCATCGATGTAGTCCACGTTGAGGCTCACCTTGAACTCGTTGCCGCCGCGGTTGAGCTTGTAGGCCAGCTGATAGCGGTCGCCAGGGCGCTTGTTGGCGTCGGGGGCAATGTCAAAGGTGATGAACCCGCGCTTGGCACCCTGGGCGAGCATATAGCTGCGCTTGCCTTGCCAGATGTCGGTGCTGTCGGCACGCGTGTCACGGGCCAACTGGTGCTTGTTGAGGCCACGCGGGGCGGCGGGATGGGCATTGCGGCTGGGCGCGCCAGTCGGATGGTTTCCTAGGGCTTCCATGTCTTGTGGCTCGGATCCCATGTCCTTGCTCATCTTGTCGAAGCGTTTCTGCAACTTGTGGACGGCTTTGTCATAGGCCTTGATGTAATCCTCCATGTTGTGGGCATACCACACCAGCGATGAATCATAATCCTGCTGGGTGATGCCGTGCTTGTTGAAGATTGATTGCTTGATGACCATCTTGCTAGAGTCGGTCTCAAACTCGCTGATGTGTGTGTCGATATAGGCATCGGCCAGTTGCAGGTCGGCGATGAGGTCGGCCATCTCGTTCTGGCTGAGCACACCGCTAGGGGTCTTGCCGCATGAGAGTAATGACAAGGCCAGCAGTAGCAGTGACAGATATAATGTGGTGGCTCGCATGGGGTTCACAAGAGATGGCGGTAGTGGGTTCAGGTGGTTTGGTCCGGCTCGGTAGGGTCGGTGTCCTGTTCGGCTTCTTGCTGCTTGACACCGCTAGTGAGCGTGGCCAGGTGGCGGGCATAGAACAGGATAAGGACGATGACGCTCACGCTCAACGAGGCATCGGCGACGTTGAAGATGGGCTGGAAGAACACAAAGTGGTCGCCCCCGATCACGGGCATCCACTGTGGCCAGTTCCATTCACACAAGGGGAAATAGAACATGTCCACGACCCTGCCGTTGAACAGCGTGCCGTAGCCGCCGTCGGGCGGGAACAGCTGGGCCACCTGGGGCGGTATGGGGTTGTTGAAAATCAGCCCGTAGGCCACACAGTCGATGACATTGCCCAGGGCACCGGCAGTGATCATGGCGATGCACACGATATACCCCCTGGGGACATCGCTGCGCTTGCTCAGTAGCCACAGGTAATAGATAAACGCTCCCGAGGCGATGATGCGGAAGAGCGTGAGCAGCAGCTTGCTGCCCAGCTCCATGCCGAAAGCCATGCCGTTGTTCTCGATGAACAACAGTCTGAACCATGTTGTCACCTGTAGTTCCTCGCCATAGTAGAAGTGGGTCTTGACCCAAATCTTGACAGCTTGGTCGATGACAATAACCAGCGCAATGATGAGCGCTGCCAGTTTGCCGCTAGATATTTTCATGCTCTAGAAAATGCTAACGCGTTGCGGGTCAGGACTTCTTGCGGTTCCTGGCCTCGATTTCCTTGCCCTCGATCGAGAGGGTGGCATGGGGCACGATGAGCAGCCTCTCCTTGGGGATGAGCTTGCCCGTGATGCGGCACACGCCATAGGTCTTGTTCTCGATGCGCACCAGTGCGGCCTGCAACTTGCGGATGAAGTCGAGCTGGCGCTCGGCCTGTTGGCTGGAAACTTCCTTCTGCAAGGTTGAGGCTCCCTCCTCCATCATCTTGAAGGTGGGGTTGGACTCGTCCACCATGATGGTGTCCTTGAGGCGCTGGTAATTCTCCTGAGCTTGTTCAATCTTGGCCAGGATGAGTTGCTTGAACTCTTGCAGTTCCTCGTCGCTGTATCGGTTTTTTTCTTGCTCGGTAGCCATGTTGCGAGTTGTGATTAAAGGTTTAAAAAGAGGGGGCTGTGTCATGTCGTTATGACACAGCCTCTATTGTAAGTTGGTTAAATTTTCTCTACGTTAACAGGAAGCATCCATCCATCCATGTCCAGCTCGACCGCTGTCGCGTCATCGACGGGTGCCACGGTGATGGCGTTGGCCAGCACCTGGTGGGCGATATAGTCGCCATAGGCCTTGACGGCCTCGTCGGTGCGCTCGTCGGGAGCGATGGTCACGGTGATGCGGTCGGTGATGTTGAAGTCCTTGTCCTTGCGCACGTTCTGGATGCGGTTCACCAGTTCGCGGGCGATACCCTCCAGGCGCAGCTCGTCGGTCACGGTGATGTCGAGTGCCACGGTGAGGTTACCCTCGTTGGCCACGAGCCAGCCAGGGATGTCCTCGCTGATGATCTCGACATCGGCGAGCTCGACAACGGCCTGTTGACCGTCAAGGTCAATGGCAAACTTGCCGTCTTTCTCCAGCTGGGCGATCTCACTCTGCTCCATGCTTGTGATTCGGGCGGCCAGGGCCTTCATCACCTTGCCATACTTCGGACCCAGTTTCTTGAAGTCGGGCTTCACGCGTTTCACGAGGATGCCGGCATCGTTGCCCACGAGCTTGATTTCCTTGACGTTGACTTCGTTGCGAATCAGGTCGGCTACGGCCTCAATGTCGCCACGCTGGCTCTCGTCGAGCACGGGCACCATGATGGCCTGCAACGGCTGGCGCACCTTCAGGTTCTGCTTGCGGCGCAGCGACAGCACCATCGAGGTGATGTCCTGAGCGGCCTGCATGCGCTGTTCCAGTCGCTTGTCAATCACGCTCTCGTCACTCTTGGGGAAACGGGCCAGGTGTACCGAGGTCTCGCTGTGGGTGAGGTCTCGGTACAGGCGGTCGCTGTAGAAGGGTGCCACGGGAGCCATGAGCAGGGCCACGGTCGTCAGGCACTGGTGCAGGGTCTGATAGGCGGCCAGCTTGTCCTGGGTCATCTCTCCGCCCCAGTAGCGCTTACGGTTCAGGCGCACATACCAGTTGCTCAAGTGATCGGCCACAAAGGTGCTGATGGCGCGGGTGGCCTTGGTGGCCTCGTAGTCCTCCAGGTCGGCCTGCACGGTAGCGATCAGGGAGTTGAGCAGCGAGATGATCCAGCGGTCAATCTCGGGACGCTCGGCCAGGGGCACTTGGGGTGCCTCGGGGTCAAAGCCATCGACGTTGGCATACAGGGCAAAGAACGAGTAGGTGTTGAACAGGGTGCCGAAGAACTTGCGGGTGACCTCGGTCACGCCAGCCTCGTCAAACTTGAGGTTGTCCCAGGGCGACGAGTTGCTGATCATGTACCAGCGCAGCGGGTCGCTGCCATATTCCTCGATGGCGCCGAAGGGGTCAACGGCGTTGCCCAGGCGCTTGCTCATCTTGATGCCGTTCTTGTCAAGGACGAGGCCGTTGGAGATCACGTTCTTGTAGGCCACGCTGTCAAATACCATCGTGGCGATGGCGTGCAGCGTGAAGAACCAGCCACGCGTCTGATCCACGCCCTCGGCGATAAAGTCGGCGGGGAAGAAGCCGCCCTGGTCCACAGCCTCCTTGTTCTCGAAGGGGTAGTGCAGCTGGGCATAGGGCATCGCGCCGCTGTCAAACCACACGTCGATCAGGTCCAGTTCGCGCTTCATCGCCTTGCCCGAGTCGCTCACCAGGATGATGTCGTCCACGTAGGGGCGGTGGATGTCGATCTTGTTATAATTCTCCTCGCTGTAGTCGCCGGGGACGAAGCCCTTGTCCTTGTAGGGATTGGAGGTCATCACGCCAGCGGCCACGGCCTTCTCGATCTCGTTGTATAGCTCCTCGATGCTGCCGATGCACTTCTCCTCGCCGTCGTCGTTGCGCCAGATGGGCAGCGGGGTGCCCCAGTAGCGGCTGCGGCTCAGGTTCCAGTCGTTCAGGTTCTCCAACCACTTGCCGAAGCGGCCTGTGCCCGTGTGCTCGGGCTTCCAGTTGATGGTGTGGTTGAGTTCGATCATGCGGTCGCGGCAGGCCGTGTCGCGGATGAACCAGCTGTCGAGCGGGTAGTAGAGCACGGGCTTGTCGGTGCGCCAGCAGTGGGGATAGTTGTGGGTGTGCTTCTCCATCTTGAAGGCGGTGCCTTCCTGCTTCATGCGGATGCAGATGTAGATGTTCAGGTCCTCGGCCTTGGCGGCGGCTGCCTCGTCATACTTGCCGCCCACGGTGTACTGCGGGTCGTAGGCGTTCTTGACCCAGCGACCAGCGTACTCGCTGTAGAGGTCCACGTTGACATAGTTCTTGACGAAGTCCTCGTCGAGGTCATCGATGACGAAGTATTTACCCGTGAGGTCCACCATGGGGCGGGTCTCCATCTTCTTGTTGATCATGTACAGGGCGGGGATGCCGGCGGCCTTGGCCACGCGGGCATCGTCGGCGCCAAAGGTGGGCGCGATGTGCACGATACCGGTACCGTCCTCGGTGGTCACATAGTCACCGGGGATGACACGGAAGCCGTTATCGTTGCCCACGACCTTGCCGTCCACCTTATCGACGGGCTTCACCCAGGGGAACAGTTGGGCGTAGCGCATCTCCAGCAGTTCCTGACCCTTGAAGTGGGCGATGACCTTGTAGGGAATCACCTTCTCGCCAGCCTTGTACTCCAGCGGCTGGTCCTTGCCGTCGGCCTTGAAGTAGGCATCGACGCGGGCCTCGGCCAGCAGGTAGATGGCGGGCTTGCCCGTGTAGGGGTTGAAGCTCTCGACGGCCACATAGTCGATCTTGTTGCCGACGCACAGGGCCGTGTTGCTGGGCAGGGTCCACGGGGTGGTCGTCCATGCCAGCACATAGGTTTCGTTGAAGCCCTCGTCGGCAGCCTCGCGGATCTGCTTGATCACGGGGTGCTCCTCACCGCTCAACACGGTGAACTGGGCGGTCACCGTCTGGTCCTTGACGTCGCGGTAGCAACCGGGCAGGTTCAGCTCGTGGGAGCTCAGGCCGGTGCCGGCAGCGGGCGAGTAGGGCTGGATGGTGTAGCCCTTGTAGAGCAGACCCTTGTTGTAGAGCTGCTTCAAGAGCCACCACAGGCTCTCGATGTAGCTGTTCTTGTAGGTGATATAGGGGTCTTTCATATCGACCCAGTAGCCCATGCGGTGGGTCAGGTCTTCCCACTCGCGGGTGTATTTCATCACCTCCTTGCGGCAGGTGGCGTTATATTCATCCACCGAGATCTTCTTGCCGATATCCTCCTTGGTGATGCCCAGGGTCTTCTCCACGCCCAGCTCGACGGGCAGACCGTGGGTGTCCCAGCCGGCCTTGCGCTTGACCTGGAATCCCTGCATCGTCTTGTAGCGGCAGAAGATGTCCTTGATCGACCTGGCCATCACGTGGTGGATGCCAGGCATGCCGTTGGCACTGGGAGGACCCTCAAAGAATACGTATGCGGGCGCACCCTCACGCTCGCTGATGCTGTGGCCAAACACATCTTCCTTGTCCCACTGTTGCAGGACTTCCTTGTTGATATCCGACAGGTTAAACCCGTTATACTCGTTGAATTTCTTCATTTTTTAATAATGTACTTTACAAATTTGGGTGCAAAGGTAGTGAAAATTTGTCCAACTCCCACACAAATCCCCACAAAATCCATTTTGGGTAAAAAAGGGACGGTTCTTTTGATGTAATTTTTGCCCTTTTGCAGCAGCTGGGGCTGTAGCAAAACTCGACGCAGTTTTATAAATCGGCCTAAAGGCCGAGAACCTTTAGATTGGCGAAGCCAAATTAAATAAAAAATAAACAGAATAATTATTTATTGTATTTTTTTATTATTGTCTGGGGAAAGTTTAGCAGGCCAAGAGGCCTGCACAAGGCCAGCGGCCTTGACTTGAGGCAACCCCAGGGCGCACAGGTCGGAGACCTCGTGCGGCCTGGGGAAAGCGAGCAAGAACCGAATCGGGCCTCGAAGAGGGCCAATAGCTTCAGCATCAAGTGATTTGACTATGTCGTGCCTTTTATACTTAGTGGCCCCTTTCAGGGCCCATATTGATATGGGTGCCAGTCCCCAGGCCTCACTGACCTTCGGCCAGTGCGCCCTGGGGCTGTTGTAATTCAAGGCCGCTGGCCTTGTGCAGGTCATTCGACCTGCCCGCCTGACATAGCAAGCCCCCTCGCGTAAGGCCGCCATAAAAGCATTGATTTCAATGTGTTTATGCACCCTTGGCGATTTTTCCCCGGACACCAATAGTGTTTTTTATTAAATTTGGCTATGCTAAAGGTTCACGCTCGCAGCGCGATCATAATTCCCTCGTACGTGGTTTGGCAACAGCCTCATGGCGAAGCCTCGGGCTGATAAAGAGGTCTGATCAGCAGATTTACAGATTGACTCGGTAGTAACTATGAAGTAGCCGATGCCGTTGATTCTAAGATGATTAGAAAAATGTTTTTACATCAAAAGAACTGTACCTATTTTACTTTTAAATTTGATTTAATAAGTTTAACTATACTGGTAACGTTTAAGACACTTATAATAATAATCAATAGATGAAATTTTTGAAATCCAAAAAAAGACATCATAATGAAAAGCG
This sequence comes from uncultured Prevotellaceae bacterium, assembly GCA_947165485.1. Lineage (GTDB taxonomy): Bacteria > Bacteroidota > Bacteroidia > Bacteroidales > Muribaculaceae > Sodaliphilus. The sequence continues at coordinate 346 of CAMVAP010000025.1, read as the reverse complement.
CAATTATTACTACTATAGCAGCTATTGCATAGACGACACCGCAAAGCATTAATGCAACTTTTGCTCTGGTGAATAGATACAAAAGTGAGAATAATAGTATAACACCAGCTAAAACTTGAGGTAAAACTCCAAAGCCAGAAACTGTAAAAAAGGAAATGCTTTGAAAGATCCAATAAAACACGATTATGTTATTTTCTTCTTTTAATTTCATAACCTTTTTTTAAAATGAAAAAATGAAAAAAGGGACGGTTCTTTTGATGTAATTTTTTTAGGATTTTAGTTGTTTCTTGTTTTTTTGTTTTGGGTTGATGACGAGGTAGATAGACCTGTATTCGATGCCTGTGAT
>CAMVAP010000024.1 GCA_947165485.1 uncultured Prevotellaceae bacterium | reverse complement strand
GGCCTTGGCGAGGTCTTTCGACCTCTAGCTCGCCCCACCTTTTATCAGGTGAGCCATCATATATCACGCACCCATTTGTAAGAAGGAATGAAAGAGCCTGCATTCCTCAACAAAAAAACGGCCGGCTGCGCAGGCAGTCGGTCGCTTCGTGTTTTTGATGTGGTACCTCCGGGGATCGAACCAGGGACACGCGGATTTTCAGTCCACTGCTCTACCACTGAGCTAAGGTACCTTTCAAAAGCGAGTGCAAAGATACGGCGAGTTTTTAACCTGACCAAATTTTTTGGCAAAAATTTTCAAAAATCTTTTTTAATGGGCTTATCTTGGACATATAGAATCTTGCCTTGTGGATGGTAAAGGGCGAACCATCGGTTTTGCCAAACCATGCGGTAGCCATTGGTTTCCATATAGCGGATGAGTGCATCCATCTTAGCTTGACTTAGGAACTTATCCTCTTGTGGATACGCTTGCAAATATTGGTCGCTGGGCTCGCTCCAGTAGGGGCCAAGGTTGTTGAACTTCTGCCGTAAGATAGCAGGATGCACACCACCCATTGCGTCAAGTCGGGCTGCCAGTGCCTCGGCACTGAGCAGCTCGGGCCATGAGCACCCGATAGCAGGGACAGAACCAGTCATGTGGTTGATCATGGGGATGCTACCGTAACACAGGAGGGTGTCACCCTCATCGACAAACTGCATCAGTTCGGGTAACGTCTCGTTGATGATGCGGGCACGCTCGGGCGTGGTGCGAATGCCCTCAGCGCCATCCACCGAGACGATTCCTGCCGTCTTGTACCACAGGTGACCACCGTCAAAGTAGGCGCCCACAGTCAACGTCTGCAACAGCCCCACAACGACAAACGCCAGCGGGAAAACGATGTTGCCCCGTCGCAACCACAGGAGAGCAGCCACTGGTGCCGCCATCCATGCAATGATGCCACCATTGTTTGTCGCACCATCACTGCCCAACGGGAATACCAGTAGCATCAACAGGCCGAGCCATGCGGCAATAGCACGAACTCCACCTTGTTTTATAATAATGTAAATAGTCCCCACAACACACATGACCCACAACGGGTGCATGATGTGAGATTGATGCCACATGAAGTAAAGCGTAACGGCAGCCACGAGTACATAAGCGCAATATCGTAGCAGTCCATTGTTGACATATCGCCTAACAAGCCACAAGATGACCCATAGTGCCAACATCTTAGCACCCACCAGCAGACACTGTCCATAGAAAGCGACCATCTCCATCACCAGCCCACCAGCATTGTGGCTTGCAGCACCACTCCTGCCTGTAGCGACACCCACCAGGTCGGCTATATTCTGCTTAAAGACTTCCCAGTGGCCAAGGGTCATCATCAGTCCCACAATGGTCACCATACCGAATGCAATGCCCAGCAGCATCACGCCACATTGCCGCCAGCAGTCTTGCCAAGACCGCGGAGTGTAGAACTTGGCTACAAGCGGCATCATCACCAGGCAGCAAGCCAGCACATTAGGGATGCGCGTAAACGTGTTCACGCCCACGACTACGCCAGCCAGCAACAAGTGGCACCATCGGCCTCCAGTGAGTCCCCGATAGGTCAATGCCAGGACGACTACCCAGAGCAGGGCACTCAGCAGGTCGTTGTTAAACGTGAATGGGAAAGCCACCAGCGACGCCACCACCATGAGGTAGCCCAGGATGACCGCTGTGGCAGGCAGAATGCGCCGTAGCGTGCAAGCCAATATCGCCATCACGCCCACATTGCACAACACGCCGGCAACGCGCATCGCCATCCACTTGCCACCCGCGGGCAACAAGGCATTGAGCACGCCTCCCACCACACCGCTCAGGTAGTACATGAAGTTGTACTCCACGGACTGGGGGTGCTTGAAGATGTTGTCAAAGAAAGTGAGGTAATAACCCGTGTCACACAAGTCGATGCCAAAAGAGGCCACCACCATTTGCCACAGCGTGAGCAAGACGACAGCCATGGCCACCGAAGCGCCGTAATGGCCATTCATCCATCCCTTGATATGTCGCAATTGTCGCATCACGTCGTGACAAAGGTAGTGCAAGTTGAACGAAATGCCAAATTTTTGAATCAATCTTGCCGACTGCTACAAAAAAAAGCAGTAAATTCGCTCGTTGAATTTTAGGCTTTAGGTTCTAAGCACCGATGCCAACTAGAAACCAGAAACTAGAAACCAGAAACTAGGGACTAGAAACTAGAAACTAAAAAACCGAAAATGGAAGGACTGCTCCAATACATCTGGCAACACCGCTTGTGGCTCAGCGAGGACATGGTGACCAATGACGGTCGCCGTGTGCGCGTCCTTGACCCAGGCCTATTGAACACCGACGCCGGTCCCGACTTCTTTAACGCCAAGGTAGAGATTGACGGGCACCTGTGGGTGGGCAACGTCGAGATCCACGTGCGTGCCAGCGATTGGAAACGCCACCATCACGATGTGGACCCAGCCTATGACAACGTCATCCTTCACGTTGTCGAGAAAGATGACGCCCCCGTCACCCGCATCAATGGCGAAGTGATTCCACAGGTCGAGTTGCAGGTATCGCCACGCTTCAACGAGAGCTACGACCGCCTTGTCAACGCCCACGTCGAGCTACCCTGCGCGGCACGCCTCGGGGAAGTGCCCCGACTCACCATCACCGAGTGGATCGAGGCGCTGGCCTTTGAACGCTTGCACGGCAAAGTGGACCGCGTGCGTGAACTCTACGACCGTTACCACGGCAGTTGGGAGGACATCTGCTATGTGATGCTGGCACGCACGCTGGGATTCGGCATCAACAACGATGCCTTTGAGCGGTTGGCACGTATCACGCCGCTGCGCCTGCTGCACAAGCACAGCGACTCGATCCTGCAAGTCGAGGCATTGCTATATGGCCAGGCTGGGTTATTGAATGGTGCCCATGCCGATGACGCCTATTACCAGCAGTTGATGCGTGAATATGCCTTCCTGGCCAACAAATTCTCACTGCGCCCCATCGAGGGCACAGCCTGGAAACTGTTCCGCAGCCGTCCGCAGAATTTTCCCTATCGCCGCATTGCCCTGCTGGCACAGTTTGTCCACGGCGGTTTCAACCTGATGAATGACATCATCAATGCCACGGACACCAAGGCCCTGCGCCAACTCTTTGACATCGAGTTGAGCGGTTACTGGACCACACATTATTCCTTTGGCAAGCCGTCGCCCAGCGCAGGCCGCGCATTGAGCAACAGCAGCATCGACATCGTGTTGATCAACACCGTTGCCCCACTCTATTATGCCCGCGGCGAGATGACCGACGACTACCAGATGACCGACCGCGCCATTGCCCTGCTAGAGGACATCCGTCCCGAGCAAAACAGCATCGTGACGATGTTCAAGGCCGCTGGCATCAAGTGTGACGATGCCCTGACCAGCCAAGCGCTCATCCAGTTGCGCCGCAACTACTGCGAGGCCCGCAAGTGCATCTACTGCCGACTGGGCCACCGCCTGCTGGCCACCGATGCCCGCCAGCCGTGAGATGGGGCCACTCCCTGATGAAGAAAAAGCACATAAAAAAGAGCCATGCCAGGAACTGAGATGTAGTCTTTTTTCAGATACCATTTTACCCATCATCCTCGTCATCTATTGGTCATCTCGTCAGTTCTCCTGGCACAGCCCAGAACGTGTAAAATAGCAAGGCAGCTTCGTCTATATACCGCCACTCACGTGGCCATTAAAAAGCTTATGAAAAAATTACAGCACTTATGTAAATCATTACTGACTGCTCGTCGTTGGTTCATTTCAGCATTTCAAGTTACGGCCAGTCACCGAAGCGATTCTCCCGACTGGCTGATGCAAAGTTAAGCATGAAGCCATCACCCCGTCAAGCATTTTTGCTCCAAAAACCAAAAGTGTCAAAATTTTTTACACCAAACTGTCTAATTTTTTTACACTTCCTCCCAAAAATCGAGGGTGTGATGGCAAGTCGTGCCTCACACCCTCGATATTATAGAACCACAAAATGAGATTGATCACGGATTGCTCAACAACATATCTAACAGTATCGTGATATCCTCGATGCTCACACCTCCGTCACCGTTCACATCAGCGCACAAGGGCATTTCACCGCCGCTCAGCAGAAGGTCGATCAGGCTGGTCACATCTTTGATAAGAATCTCACCGTCACCATCCACGTCGCCAGGGCCAGCACCATCGATACCGATTATCGTTGAGAATCGATTCCAGTAACCTGCGACCTTGTAATCCTCCACCGAAGCGTGAGGAACCATCAGTGTAGCATGTGAACAGAACGGTGAAAAAGTCGTCCAATACTCAACCATGGGAGGCACAGTAGCGAGACATATCACCCTGTCCAATCCGCTTTTAAAGAATGCGGAATAATCAACATTATCCACCGTGGCAGGAATAGTAATAGTAGCCAGGCTGTGACAATCCTCAAAGGCGCTACTTCCAATTCGCTTGACCCCATTAGGAATGTTGACTCTACTCAAGGAAACACAGTCACGGAACATGCCATCGTTGACAACGGTCAAGTTACTAGGGAGAATTGCACGTGTCAAGCCCCGGCAGCCATTAAACACACCGATACCAAGGGTGGTTACCGTATTGGGAATGGTCACACTGGTTAAACCTGTGCAAGCTGCAAAAGCCCTCTCTCCAATCAATGTGACTGAACTTGGAATTATAATGCTTTTCAGCCCTGAACAGCCTTGAAAAGCGCCGTTATTGATGGCGGTCACCGAGTTAGGTATTTCAACGCTTGGCAAGCGATTGCAACCACTGAACGCATAGCTACCGATAGAAACCACCGAACGAGGGATGACGGTATTCATACATCCCTTTATCAATGAATGATCACTGGTCTTGATGATTGCATTACAGTTGTCGCGCGAGTCATAAGTCACATTACCCGCCTCGACCTGGATGGTGGCCAAGGAACCGCAGCCAAGGAAAGAGGAATAATCGACACGATTAACCGAGGCGGGGATATTGATAGCTGTCAAGGCAGAGCAGCCTGAGAATGCATAATTGTCGATGGTGGTCAACGATGATGGCAAGTCGATATCAGTCAATGAAACGCAGTTACTAAACGCATCATTTTTAATGGTCGTGACTGATTGAGGGGTAACCACCTGCGACAATCCACGACAGTCACTCAACATGTAGGAATTGATACAGTCCAGACCTTCAGGCAAGGTCAAGCTTGTCAAACCAGAATTAGAGAACGCATGATCGCCTATGGTAGTGACCGAAGCGGGGATGTCTAGATGGGTAAGATGGGTGCAGCCAGCAAAGGCATACCTACCTATAGACTTGACTGTTGCTGGGATAATCATTTCGGTTATACCTTGGTTATTATAAAATGCATAATCACTGATGGCAGTGATACCGACTGGAATAACCGTATTCTTGCATGCAAGGATAATACTATCGTTGGCCGTCTTAATGATCGCATTACAATTATTGCGAGAGTCATAAACGGGATTCCCATCCTCTACAGCAAGATATTCCAACCCCGAACAATAATTGAAAGAATGATAACCCAACGACCTGACCGAAGCAGGCAGCACTAAACCCTTCAACGAGATACACGAAGCAAACGCCTCTTCGCCAACACTCGTTAAAGACCCTGGCAAAGATAGTGTTGTGATTCCAGAGCAGCCATTAAATGCGTCCGATCCAATACTGGTCACACCATTGGGAATCTCAATACTCGTCAATTGATAGCAGTTATAGCAGAAACACTCCGGAATTGTCGTGAGCTCACTGGACAAAGTCATGCTTGTCAAACTACTACAGCCTCTAAATGCGCCACTACCGATATTTGTCACCGAGTTAGGAATCTCCATACTTGTCAAGGAATCACAGTATTCAAAAGATGAGCTCCCAATCGACGTCAACGCACTGGGTAGTGTAACACTTGACAATCGATGGCAGGATGAAAAAGCACGGTCACCAATAGTCTTGACTGAATGGGGCAACTCGATTGAAGTGATGCTAGTGTAAGAAAGAAAATTATTAGGTATCAGTTCCACTTCATCACCGAATGTCACTTGGCTAAGGCTATAGTTGCCACAAATAACCGGCACCTCGCAACGTCGGGCATTCCATGTGAGTGACGACAAGCTGGTTAATTCCATAAAAGCATTTTCTCCCACATTCTTGAGATTTTTGCCAATGGTCAGGTTTTCCACAGCACTACACCCATAGAACGCATTATCTCCCACACTCTCGACCGCGTCAGGAATCACCAGATCTGTTAAATTGGTACAATAACAAAATGCACAGGCTCCAATATGTTTAACAGACTGGGGGATCGTCAAGGACTCAATCATTGAGCCTTTCACAAATCCAGCTGGCAAAACCACTACTTGGTCGCCAATTGTCACATCTTGCACATTAAAACACCCGTCAGACGTATAGTATTTGGGCTCATACCCAAAGCTCCAGCATTCACGGGCATTCCACGTGAGTGACGAGACCCGATTATTGCCAAAGGCGTTGGTGCCAATGGTGGTAACATTCTCGGGTATCGTCAGGCTCGTTATTTCCGTACAGGAGTAAAAGGCGCTATCACCAATGGCAACAAGCGACGTGGGCAAATCCAGCGAGGTGATCTGGGAATTGCTGGCCAGATACTTGGGCAGTACCGTTACCTCGTCACCGATGTTCAGCTGACGCATTCCACTGGCAGCCATGCCGCCGTTGCTCCAGCACTCACGGGCATTCCACGTGAGCGACTGTACCGATATACCGCCAAAGGCATCGGCGCCAATCGAAGTAACATCCACAGGAATCGTCAAGTCGGTCAAGCCGGTGCAAGCATAGAATGCGCTATCACCGATGCTGGTCAACGACTGCGGGAAAGTGATGCCTCGCAATCCGCTGCAAGCATAGAAAGCCATCTTGCCAATCGTGGTCACCGTTGATGGCAGGTTCACCGACCTCAATGCGCCACAATAGCGGAAAGCGTTATTTCCCACACCGGTTACCGTGTAGTTAACGCCCTCATAGGTCACACTCGACGGCACGGTGACCATCCCGCTGTAGTTGTTATATCTGAATCCGTTGTTCTTATAGGTAACCGATACGGTATTGGCACCTGTAATGATATAATAAATGCCGTTGACCTCAAAGTCGTAGGGGTCATTCAGCGACGCCGAACTGGCCATGCGTTCAAACAGGTTCCACCAGTTGGCCGAGCGATAGGAATCCAACGAGATTTCAGGCACCAGAAGGTTGGCCAAGCCATAAGTATCGCCGGCAAAGCAGTCGCTATTGGCCATCAAGGGTGGGTTAACGGCACGCGAGGTGATAAAGGTTAGATTTGTACTGCCATAGAACGCGTTTTCCCCAAGACGTGACACCCCGTCAGGAATCTCAATAGCGGTCAGGCCCGTATTGGCAAACGCCATGTCGCCAATATACTCCACCGAGTTGGGAAGATTGATGCTCTTCAAGGCCGTGCAACCGTCAAACGTATTTCCTCCGATGTAAGACAGTGATGGAGGAAGGTTTACCATCGACAGGTTAACACAATTCTTGAAGGTGCCGTCCATCATCGTCACACTGGCAGGGATGTCAACACCGGCCAAAGAAGAGCAGCCGGCAAAAGTGCCATTGAGCGCGCCAACGCTCTTGGATAATGTGACATGGGTCAACGAGGAGCAACCATAAAACACATTCCAGCCCAGATTGGTGACTGAGTTGGGAAGCGCAATACTTGTCAAACCCGTACAATAGGCAAAAGCCGATTCTCCGATTTCGCTCACATGGTCTGGAATACGCACATTCTTGAGACTAGAGCAGCCATAGAATGCATGCTCTCCAATGCGCTTGACAGAATTAGGCAGAATGACATCTGTTAACCCCGAGCACTCACGAAATGCGTCTTTGTCAATGGCAACGACCACAAGATAGCGGTCAACATCTGATCCATAATAACCAGTTTCACTAGAAAAGGTCTTGAATATCACCGTCTCAGGGATGGTGATGACACCGCTATAGGTTTCACTCGATGCATTAATGACCATAGCAGTATTGTTTCCACAATATTCATAGTGGACACCGTTAGCCCAGAATTGCTGCTGGGCAACGCTTGACGCTACCGCCAAGAAAAGTAGTAATGTAAAAAGTAGTTGTCTCATTTTGCGTAAGTTTTTTTATGATTGGTAAATAAATTGATTCCTTGTCCATTGAAAGTGCATTGCCAGGGGCCATGGTAGGATCAACTACATCTTGATATCAGCTATAACCATTCAATCAACCATCTTTGACAACACTCTGGCCCACTGGCTTTGCTCGCATGTGTGTTTCTAGCAAGGCAGCTTCGTCACGATGTGGCGCCGCTCACGGGGAGCCACAACATGTGCTTATGAAAAAATAATAGCACTTTGTCTGTATAAATAGCATAAACATAATCACTTCATTAAAGGTTGCACCCAAAGCTGGTTTGGTCCGTTGCTGCTACAAATATAACCCAGCAAAAAGATACTTTTCAAGTTTTCACACAGGAAAAAACAAAATCGTCAATTTCTTTTACACTAATGTGTCTAATTTTTTTACACTATCACACAAAAACACTGCGTGCAATGGCCACACTTAACCATTGAACGCAGCACCTGAGTCATTTACAATTGTGACCCGATAGCTTTTTTACACCGAGTCGGGGACGGCTGCGGGCTCCTCAAGTTTCTCGTCGGGGTTAAAGTCATCGGTGAGGGGTATCGCAAGGGAGTCCTCATTAATGTCAAGCATCGTGGAATCAAACTCCTCCACGTTACTCAGCGCCGAACAGCCGGAATAGAGGTCAGCGTTGATCGGTTCCTTGGACGGCTGGAAGCGCTGGTGGTACCGCTGGAACTGCGGATCACTCAAGACGAGCTGCAAGAAGCGGCCACAGATGGGCAATGCCGTGCGGCTACCCTGCCCCAATGCGCCCCAGCGGAAGTGGATCTGGCGATATTCGCCACCCACCCATGCACCGCACACCAGTCCTGGCGACACAGCGACAAACCAGGCATCGGCATGACGGTTACTGGTACCGGTCTTACCTCCCAGATCCACATCATAGAGTGGACGGGTGATATAGCCGTTCAGTGCCATGGCGGTGCCTCCGGCATCGGTGCGGCAGGCCATGAGCATCTGTTGCATGAGCCAGGCCGAGCGGTAGGTCAACGCCCGCTCCTGATGCTCGGGGGCCTTGTAGATTTCCTTGCCATCACGGTCCACAATGCGCATGACAATAACAGGGTCACTGCGCATACCATCGTTGACCACGGTACAATAGGAATTGACCAGCTCCATCAGGTCCACGTCGCTGGCTCCCAGCGACAAGGCCGGCTTGGGGTCCATGGGAGACTTGATGCCCATGTCACGTGCCAGCTGGGCTATCTCAGAGAAGCCCACCTCGGTTCCCACACGCACCGTCACGCTGTTGATGCTCTGGGCAAAGGCTGCTCGCAGCGTCATGTCACCTCCCGTAAAGGTGCCATTAGCGTTGGTGGGACGCCAGTGCTCCATCTCGTGCTTCTCCTCATTATATACCAGTGTGTCGATATACTGGTCGAGACGACGGTCACAAGGCACAAGCCCCCGCTCCATCGCCGCGGCATAGACAAAGAGCTTGAAGGTCGAGCCTGGCTGGTGCTTGGCTCGCACCTTGTCATATTTCCAAGTGTCAAAGTCCACATCTCCCACCCATGCCTTGACATGACCGTTACTGGGCTCCATGGCGATGAAACCGCAATGCATGAAGTGGAGCATGTAGCGCACCGAATCCATCGAACTCATCTCCATGTAGAGTGAATCATTCTCATAGTCAAACAGGTGCACCATGTGGGGCTGGTTCATGTAGTAGTTGACCGAGTCAAGGTCGTTGGGATAACGGGCCAGCAGCTCGTGATAGACGGGGGTGTTGCGGGCCTTGTCCTCGACAAAGTTGGCGATCACCTGGTTGTTATCATCAAGCCAGCAATCTTGATCACCCCAGTGGCTCTTGAAATTCTGCTGCACCACCTTCATTTTCTCGCTCACGGCCTGCTCGGCATATTCCTGCATCCTGGAGTCAAGCGTCGTGTAGATCTTGAGGCCGTCACGCTCCAGATCGAGTTTCAGCCCACGCGCCGACGCTATCGACTCGATTTCACGGGCTACCGCTTCACGAAAGTAGGGTGCCACGCCGTCATAGTTGATTTCGGTCGTATATTTCAAGTCGATGGGCAACGACGAGATAGAGTCATATTGAGCCTGGGTGAGGTCGCCTCGCTCCTTCATGTTCTTCAACACCTGGTTGCGGCGACGCAGGCTGTTCTTGGGATTGATGCGCGGGTTATAGGTACTGGTAGCCTTGAGCAATCCCACGAGCACGGCACTCTCCTCTATCTTGAGGTTGCGAGGCGTGGTCTTGAAATAGGTGTTAGCCGCTGTCTTGATGCCATAGGCGTTGCTGCCAAAGTCCACCGTGTTGGCATACATCTCCAGGATTTCCTGCTTGCTATAGAACATCTCCAGCTTGGTGGCAATGATCCACTCCTTGCTCTTCATGATGAGCATCTTCACACCGGGGATATAGCCCAGCAAGCCGGTCGAGTAGTCGCTGCGGGTGCGGAACATGTTCTTCACCAGCTGCTGGGTGATTGTGCTGGCGCCACGGGGACGGCCATGCAGCACCATATCCTTGAATGCGGCCCCAAGACCGCCAAAGTCGATGCCGTGGTGATGGTAGAAACGCTCGTCCTCGGTATCGATGAGCACTTGGAAGAACTGCGGGTTGATCGAGTCATAGGGGACCGGCGTGCGGTTCTCATCATAGTACTTACCGATGGTTTTGCCGTCGGCACTATACAGGTAGCTGGCCTCGGGGTTGCGTGGATGCATGATACTGTGGGTGCTGGGAGACTTACCAAAGAGCCACAGCAGGTTCACATCCACTGCAACAAGATAGAGCAGGAACAGGACGACAAACGTGCCCAGTGCTGCCAGTGTCTTGACCCACCAGGGGCGGCCTCGGTACAATCCCTTGTACCATAGCTTGAAGCGGCGCCAATTGCGGGTGATGATATTTCCTGTTGTCTTATCGTTCATTATTCTTTATAATATATATAGAGGTTCATTTTTCATCGGGACAAGTGGTGTGATGCATGGCATTTTACTGGTTGTTGGCACTTCCTCCCAGGCGGCGCTTCAAGTACCGCGGGATGAAACTCAGGTGACGCAGGGTCGCCTTGAGGGTGCCGTAATGGCGACACATGATGCGATAACGTTCCCACAGCGAGGTGCGGTGATAACGGGTGGTCATGCCGTCGGCTAGATAGCTGATGATGGGTGCCGGGCCGGCATAGGCGTTGGACGGGGACTTGCGCAACACCTTAATGCACCAGTCATAGTCGGCGCTGAACCGATATTGCAGGTCATACTCGGGAACCAAGTCGCGACGTGCCACAAAGGCTTGATGGCACACAACCATACCGTTGAGGAAACTGCCGGCGGTGAGTCGCTTGGGTGCTGTCAAGTGACGAGGCCCCACCACATTGCGTCGAGCATCCACCAGCTGGGTCTGACCGTAGATGACACCTGGATTACCCACTGTGAGCAGGGCTAGACGCGCCAGCACTGTCTCGTCGGCAAAGGCATCACCTGCATTCAGGAAGATGAGATAACGCCCACGGGCCCGGGTGATACCCTTGTTCATCGCGTCATACAGGCCCTTGTCGGGCTCGCTGAACACGCGCAACCCGGCGATCGAGGCCTGACGCACGATCTGGAGCGTGTCGTCGGTCGATGCGCCATCGATGATCAGCATTTCATAGTCGCTGCTCGTTTGCCGCTGCACGCTATTCATCGTGGGGGCGATGACCGATGCTGCATTCCATGTGACGGTTATGATTGAGAATAACGGATCCATGCCTAAATAATGGTTTATAATCAACTGTACAACACCTGTGCCACGGGAGGGGCTCTCTCATGGCATCGGGCATTAACTGGTTTTGGTGGATGCAAAATTATAGAATTCTCGGAAATTTTACAATCAAATGACCATTTTTTACGTTAATAAGAACAAATAAACGATACTGATATGAGATTTTTCAAGTTTTTCTATCCTCTTGCAGCCCTGCTCATGCTGTTGATGACGGGCAGCTGTGACCGCATCGACAACAAGGCTGTCCCGAGTTTTGTCGTGCGCATCGACCTGGGTGGATTTGCCATGTGGAACACCTATGGCGTGAACGGCATGGGCGACTACCGCATCTTCAGCCGCGAGAAGCACCTGCCATCCAATTTCCCCTTCAACGCCAACACCTACACGGGTTATGGCGGCGTATTGCTCATGATGGGCATTGATGCCCCCATGGCCTACGACCTGTCGTGCCCTGTCGAGAGCAGCCCCACTATCACGTTGTCGATCGACCCCGACAACTTTGATGCCGTCTGCGCCAAGTGCGGCTCCCGTTTCAACCCCTTGACGGGCGCTGGAGGCCCCGTCAGTGGAGTCGCCATCAACAACAAGGTGGGAATGCGCCAGTATCGCGTCTATCCTAGCAACGGAGGATACTTGATCACCAACTAGAAAAACCCGTGGCACCGGTGCGCACGAGGGGACTGCGTAGCAATTGTTCCACGGCTGGAGCATCACTCACTGCGCCATCACTGGCAACAAAAATCACATTTTTCATAAAACCGAGGCCGCTGATTGCATTTTGCAACACCAGCGGCCTTCTTGATTCATCCAAGGTCTGGTTTTGATGACAAAAATCTAAAAAATAAATCTTATAGGATGCCATTTAATGTTAAAAAGTGTAAACTTTTTCATTTTTAATTTCCAAATATTAAACATTCAAGCCCGCCGCCAGCCCCTAGTATGAGGGCGTTTGCGTGGAACATTCTGTTAAAACCGATGGTTTTTCAAAGTGTTTACAAGTGTTTAAGAAGTTTGGTCATAACGCCAGGTTGGGTTACCTTTGCAACATCAAACCAGGGCGCACGGCATTGAAATCGTTCTCGATGCCCCTAACGAAAAGGCCGCCGATGTGCGGATTTTCCAGTCCACAAAAACAAGAATTTATGAGTTTTATCAACATCAACATAAGATTATTTACTACATTATTCACCCTCTTAGTAATCACCCTCACCAGCTTCACTGCACAATCCCAGCAGTTGAGTAATCGCCGTCAAGGCACCGTTCTCGAGCAGCTTGAGCAAAACAGCCGCAACAATCTTATCGACCAGGTCATCAACTACGCTTACCGTTTCCGCGGTACGCCCTATCGTTATGGTGCCATGTCACCCCGCGGCTTTGACTGCTCTGGCTTCACCAGCTATGTGTTCAAGCGCTTCGGTATCGACCTGGACCGCTCGTCACGCGGACAGATCTTTGACGGTGTGCGCATCAAGCAGAAGGATTTGCAGCCTGGCGACCTCGTGTTCTTCCAGGGCCGTTCAGGCCGTGGGGGCGTGGGGCACGTGGGTATTGTTACCAAGGTGAACGACGACAACACCTTCCACTTCATCCACTCGGCTTGCAGCAGTGGTGTCACCGAGAGCAAGAACACCGAGTCCTATTACAGCCGCCGCTACGTCGGTGCCTGCCGCGTCCTGTAAAAACAATCCATATCACACATAACACAGCGTGCATCCTCTTCACCAGGGGGTGCACGCTTGATTTTTGGTGGCAACATTTGTCGCATTGGCACTTTTTTATTAAGTTTGCGCCAACTTATTCCCTCTAACCCTCCATCAGCTATGATCAAGCGATTACTACTCATTCTCATATTCGCCGCAGCCACCCTCACGGCAAGGGCTGGGCATGTGCTGATCGACGGCACATTGGAACAATCGACCATCTACCCGGGCACGGTGCACACGTTCCAGGTGTATGTGCCCGACCAGTATGACGGCAAGCGGCCCGCGGCGCTGTATGTGGGGCTCGACGGTGTGCTGTGTCATGCCCCCGAGGTGATGGACTCGCTCATCGCTGCCCAGAAAATGCCTGTTACCATTGGCCTGTTCCTGCAACCGGGTGTTGTCAAGGCCAGCAACGGCACCGTGCTGCGTTACAACCGCTGCTATGAGTTTGATGCCACAACCGGCACATTTGCCCATTTCCTGGAGAGCGAGGTGTTGCCCCTCGTCGAACGCATGGTCACCGGCAACGGCAAGCCCATCCGCCTGTCACAGCGTCCCCAGGACAGGATGATTTTCGGCCTGAGCAGCGGCGGCATCGCGGCATTCAACGCGGCATGGCACCGCCCCGACCTGTTCGGCAAGGTTTTCACGGGAGTGGGCACCTTTGTGGCCATGCGCGGCGGCAACGACCTGCAAGCGCTCGTCAGGAAGACCGAGCCACTGCCCCTGCGCGTCTTCATCCAGGACGGCAGCAACGACGCGTGGAACCCCTTGTTCGGCCACTGGTATGAGGGCAACCAGATGCTGGCCAGCGCCCTGCAGTTTGCTGGCTATGACGTGCAATGCGACTGGAGCGACGGTGGCCACAACGTGACCCGCTCCACCCAGATTTTCCCGCAAGTCATGGAGTGGATGTGGCGCGACTGGCCCGACAAGCCCGCCGTGGGAACCAGCAGCAACGATTTCCTGCAAACTCTCCTCAGCAGCGACGACAAGGGCTGGGAAAAGGCCGGTAACGGCACCCCGGGCCAACCCGTCACCCGCATCATCTACCCCGACCTGACCACCATCGCCATCATTCCGCCCCAGCCCAGCGGCAACACCGTATGGCAATACATCCTGCAAAACAGCCAGCCGACACACGGCGAACCCTTCTACTGGCTCCACAACGACGACAACAGCCGCCCACTGGACATCCACACCATCACCTTCGACGGCCAAGGCAACCTGTGGGCCGTCACCAGCGTGGGCATCCAGGTGTGTGACCAGAACGGACGCGTGCGCGCCATCCTGCGCCTTCCCCAGGGCATCGCCACCGTCAACGAGATCACCATCACCAGCGACGGCTGGGTATGGCTCCACACCCCCACCAGCGACTGGCGCCGCCACTTCAACGTCACCCCACCCACCCTCGGCACCCGCCCCCCCTCCCAAGGCCAAGGCTAACCCCCACCCTCCACCCACCCCAAGCACCCCGCCAAAGCAAAATGCGATAAAAAACTAATATTTTTTGACTTTTTGAAGGTCAATTGTTGATTTTTTTATACATTTGCGTCCAAAACGTAATTTTCCAACATCTTAACCTTAAAAAAATATGGATAGTAGTTATCGCATTATCATCTCCACATCTAGCCTTAATATTGAAGACTGGACCGACCTCTATCGTTTTATCGACTCAATTTTCACCAACGACACCGATGAGAAAAAAATAGAAGCCCTTCATGACCTGAAGGAGAAGTGCGTAGAGGTTAGATATACCAACGAATCAAATTCCGACGTATATAAATTGGACGGAAATGAGTTAACAGATAATGTTTTGAAGCAATTAAGCACAAACACTTGTTTCAGCATTCTGTTTCAGAAAAAGGATGATACAGAAGAGTTTACTGGATTTGCTCCATTCGCTTTATTCCTGCATCGGTTCAAATACACAACAAAGAATGGTGTTGTCCTAAGTTTAGTCTCTCTAGGCATCGACACTGATGGCATGAAAGACCAAACCAAAGCCAACAGTTTTCGCTTCAAATTCAGCAATTTCTTTATCCTTTACCAGAACATCAATCCTGTTCTAGGATCAAAGACTCTATACTTCTATTCAACAAAAAACAGATCTACTACTAGTCTAGCTGGGAAAAAAGCTGGAACCGAATACTATGGAGATCCCAACAGGAGATTTCTACCATTGCTAGAAATCTCAGAAGATAACTATCACTCAATATTCACGGCATCCGGCAGAACTTCGAGTAAGGAATCAAGGGATTTCTTATATATAAATGAATCTCTTAATAAAATTAAAGACGATTTTAGGAATGATATTTTCAAGACCGATAAATCAAAATTAAATCTCATCGTCAATTATAAAGACTCCCTTTTCGGACAATGGCTTATCAATGGCTACTTCTATTCTTTTGAGGCAAAAGAATTAAGGGATATGACCATTGAAAAAATTAATGGAATCATTCAAACTTTACAGGTCTATAAGAATAGCATTTTCGAGCTCATACAGAACATCATCTTCCATGGTGGTAAATCCGGATTATTCTATTGTGTCTTTGATAAAAAAGAGAACGTCTCATCTTATTATCAAAAAAAACTGTCAGACTTCAACAATGAAGAAAGCGAAGTGAACCGTTTCCTAAGAATAGGCATATACGACCACCACGAGACAGGCATCGTCGATTCATTCAAAGAGAATGGAAGAACCTACAACAATGAAGATCTCTATAACAACTTAACATTAAAAGACTTTTTTGACCCCAACACAATAGTCACATTAGGAATCACTCGACTTGACATGAGATACGCTGCCCACTTAGGCATCAAATCATTTGTTAAAACTGTGTTCAAGCACGACGGATACTTCAACGTAGAAAGCAATGAAATCATCAATGGAAAAAACGTTAAAAAACGATTTAGCTCATATAGGAAGGATGATCATCACGATTTCCATCATGAACTAATAATTGATAACTGTGCTCCAGGCACACATTATGAGATTATTCTTCCCGTAAAGCCTAACCACACCATAAATTCTCCCCAAATCCAACGTAACTCCATTCTCAATTTCAGACAAACACTAGAGAATCAATTATCTAACAGCGACCCTATCACATCACTTGATCTTGATTTTGAGAAAATGGGAATGATCAGCAATTGCGAAACCAAGCAACAACAAATTAATGCCATCATTAATATCGGAGACGAAATCATCAGGATCGCAGGGGACAATCATAATGAAATCGCTTTGAACTTAAAAGGCAAAGACTTTGACCACAAACTAGTGTTTAAAATTATTTCCTATATTCAACTCAAAGCAGATAATGGCTTTAGGAAAATCATCTTGATAAATGGCACAGATGATTTTGTAAGTAATTTCTGCGAGCTCATCAATCCATTATTAACAACTACAGATGATAAAGTACCCGTCTGGAGGAATGACAAAGCTATTATCCTGATGAGTGAAACGCTACATGCTCAGATCATCTGTGGCGAAACAAAAGGAGAACTCTACCTACTCAACCAAGAATTCAAAAAGTATTATTGCAACAATTTTACCGAAAAGGATGATTTGCGTTTTAGTCTTTCAAAACAGGGTAGCTACTCATCATCCATCGAAAACATATCAAAAGATTTCATCTTACCATATGATATATTAATAGAATTCTCAGACGGGAAAACCCCTTTTGAAGCTTATTCATTAGACCTTTTAAAACGAAAAATCATTTCAGATGATCTCGGTTTTTTAGTCAACCACGAGAACACCTATATTGGCAATAAAATTATTGTGAAAAACTATTATGAGGCAGACATGATGTTTCAAAACAGCTTTTTTGCAGAGCGTTTTGCATTTTTGATTGCCAAAAATATCCGCAGATTAAAAAGAAAAGACGATAAAGAATTAGTGCTTATAGGTTATCAACAATATTCAGAATACCTTCTAAAGGCCATCAAACGAATTATTGATGACAAATCGGTACACATTGCCATAGCAAGCTCTAATGACGAAATAGCAAAAGTAAAGAGCGCAAAGGATATCATAACAAAAAACGGACGGGCAAGCGATGAAACCACTAATGAAGAAAAACACGCTCTTAACATAGATTTGTCATTCAATTTTGATATCGATGGAGAAAACATAAAACTACGAGAAAACATTCTCAGTTCTCCCGAACAATTCCAATTTGCGACGATTGTTCCTATCGGTGCTACACTATCTACAAATGATAAAATCGTAGCCTTATTTAAGTTGTGGCACAAACTGCATAATTCACCTCAAAGAGATTTAACTAGCATCGATTTTATTTATAACCATTGTGTCATCATTGTGCGTGACTCAGTTGAGCCTTTGCTCACTAATTTGGAAGAGGAACAAAAATGGAATCTGATTGATCTTTACCAGCGAATAATTGAGACTAAATTTCAAAACGCAAAAGAAATACATTACACTATTCAGATTGCAAATGCGCTATCCACTGAAAGCAACTCCAGAATTAATATTGCATGCAATGAAATTGAGAGCAATCAGAACCAGAGAGAAGAAGAAAAAAGCAACAGCATACACGCAGAAAGTCAGAACTGGTTAAAACGGCTGAATAATGTAGTTTCTTTTCCAAAAGAATGGGAGAAAGAGGAATATGTGAATTTTACAGAAAACTCTTCAATCAACTCCCAAAATCTCATGGGTTTTCCAAAAGTAGATAAGTTCTGTATTGAAGCAGAGGACAAACAACATATTTTAGAGCTTGAACGACTTTATCTTCTAAGAAATGATATTCTTAAAGGTCATTTCGTCGTTTTCAATTCCCATCTTAAGTTTTTTATTGACACCGAGTCTTTTGTCAGAAGAGAGAACAGCAAAAAGGAAAGCACTTTTATCAATTGGATTAGTGGGCTTAAAAAGTTTTTACAGACTCCTCAAATACTCAACCAGAATAAAATCAATATACTCATCACGCCAAACGCAGAAACTGAATCAGATTTTATTTGCATAGTCAATGATCAAATATTTGATGGAAACGCATTGATTGTTTATTTGAATGTTAAAAATTGGCGGAATAATATTATCCACAAGCTATCATTCTTAAAAAATATGGGAAATAACGATGTCAGTTTCCATTACGTTGATCACATTCTTCTAACTGGTGAGACTTATCATAGAACAAAAAGTTATCTCAATTCAATCAAAGGCGGACTCGACTCTATCAAATTTGATTCAATTATTACAATAATAAATCGTCTCCCATATCCAAAAAGCAAAGAAATCAGAAATGATACAAAACATTTTTTTGCTTTCATTAATTTGTATTACCCTACCAGCAGGCTGGACGGCAGGGAGTGTGAATTATGCAAATTAAAAGAGTATTACGGCAATCTATGGAAAGAAACTGTCTTAGATAGCTGCAAGAATGTCATTAATAATAATGTAGAAAAAATCATCCGTAAAGGTCGAAGAGATATTGATGAATTAAAGAATGTTAAAAACGCCCCTAAGTCAAGACGTGATTTCTTGCGTTTAGTTATAACCCATGAACTCTACTACATAATTTCTCAAATCGCATGGGGTCAAGCAAATTTCTACGTCTTAACCAAAGATGCAATTATAAAAGAATTAGATGCTTTTTATAATAAACTATGTAACAAAATGAGCATAGGAAGTATCAATACAAAATCATCAATAAATGAAAAAATTGAAAAATGGTTTCAATATCGAATTGAAGATGAATACATTGATTTACGTGTTTTCCTTAACAAGAAGCTTGAGACTGATAAAATAATTTCCTTTCTCAAGGTTATTTCATCACCTCCATTATCTCAATACATCATCATTAGAGAATATGCACACCAAAAGTTATTAAGTGAATTAAATGAAATAATCCATAATACTAATAGGTGCTCTTATGACGATTTAAGAATAGTCAAATCTATTCTAAAGTCTCTATCGTTCTTAAAATCTAACGCTTTGGTTAGAGAAGACGTTATAGTCGGAGCTTGGAACGTATTAGGTAGAGTGATAGAACATTTAGAAAACAAAGCAAAAGCTGAGATAGATGATATTGGAAAAAAAATCGACGAAAGTATAACGAAAATTGAAGCTGAATTAAATGAGTTGAATCTTAAAACTCAATTAACAGTATCAGAAGGCGAAAGAAGGCATTATCTTATTATAACCAAGGATCAAAAGGACAAATACCATGAATATCTAATATACGAAAAAAAAGAGATAGATCGATTATTATCGAGCTTATGTGATATCAACAAGAGTATCATCAGGGATTTCAGCAAGGACATTCAATTCTACATTAAAAATGCTATTGTAGAAGATGATGCAAAAGCAACTTTCTTAGGCGAACTTATCCGAAAAGGGACTGAAATAAGTTCATTTGAGAACATATCAATCAGCCAAACAAAGCTATCAAAAAATACAGTCAAAAATCAAAATGAAGAGAATAATCTTTTTGATCGTTTTCATGATAATGAATATATAAGAAAGGAATATATTCATTTTTTAGTTTGGCTTTTTTATGATAATGCAACCATCATTAGAAAAACACTTGCAAACTTTTCCATGGAGCTAAAAAAGGACAATTCTATTAACTCTTTATTCTATATTCACAGAAACAATGGTGAATTTTTAATAAAAGACATTGACCTTTTCAAAGATGACATTGATGTTATCGAACGTAAATTCAATGAGATAATAAACAATGAATACTACTATTCCTCCTTCCAACCATATCTCTACAACGAAGACAAAATTAATTATACAAAAAAGCTTATTTATGTAACTTATGCTAAACTCAAATTAGAAGATTTAATTGTCAAAAAACACAAAACTAGTATTGAGTCAGATTTAAGAGCACTGCTTAAGGTTTTTTCAGAAATCATGGGTGCCGATGGCGCTTTTATCACTATTAAGAATGGGAAGAAATTAATTCCTGTAACCTTATATAAAAAGAAAACTGAGAATGAAAAGGATATCAAAAATCAAATGAAAAAGAAAAATGAAGATAATAATAAACATGAAACAGATATTGACTTTGACTATGACAGCTGGGCACTTCAGAACTACTATACTAAACGATATAGTAATAAATCTAATTTAGTATATCCATTCAACCCTGTATTCAATTTACGAGAAAACTCATTCGGTGAGAACAGCGAATTAGACGCACACAGTATAAACGTGTTTATTGTTGAAAATCAACGCACTAAAGCAAGAGCGACAATTACTTTTTTATATAATTCAAGTAATGAAATCATTAAAGAAGTACGTGATTTCCGTATCAATACTCAAGAATCCGGCAGGCTTTTATTATTGCTTAAGAATGAAATACAAGAATATGTGATTGACTATCTTATAAATGAAAAGGTATTTGATTTATGGCTTGAGAAACAAAAAAGCCTTCGAAAATTTGATAAAATCTACATACAATCAAACCATACCTTTAATAATGTTTATAAAGAAATGAATGAATTTGATAATATTGATACTAACACTATAAAATCACTTTATCGAACTTGGTTCTTGCTTACCAATGAAACTATTAGTTTTTTATATTCAAGTATTGAAAGGAACAGATTAAAAGGCAAGAATTGTCTTTCGATAAAAAAAGATAGAGTTATCAGCAAAAAGAACACTCTTGGAAAGACTTTTAATGATAATTTCATCTATCTTCTTTCATGTCTATTAGACAAACGATGGAACAAGAAGAAAGAGCATAATACAATAATTATTAACAATAAAAGCATTAATAATTATTCTTTAGAAAAATCTCTGAGGAATATTGAAATACCTTTTAACAAGCATTTATTGCGAACCTTTATAGCTCAATGCCTACATAATTCTTTAGCAATTCCCATCGATGGACATGGTCATAGACCATATAATAAAAACAAACAGGTTGAAATTACTATTACTGAATCGTCCATAACTATTATGGATAAATTTATCGACAATATTCCATTTGAAGATTTAATGATTGAAATAAATTCATTTAAAACTAAAAAACATCATATCCAAACTTTAAATTGTGACGAGTATAGTAGCACTACACTAACAACTCTACAAGGTGTAATTAACTATATGAATACCAATGGTAATCCCAAGAAAGATTCTCCATATCAGTGTGATTATGGTTTTGATGAGAATAACAATTTTTTTGTAACAATTAAATTTTAAAGTTTTATGGAAGAGAAAATTTTAATTATTGATGACGATCCCGATCAGTATGATCTGATAAAAGAATGGATTGTAGATCTAGGTTTTGATGAGAATAATGTCCTCCCTAAAGAGGAAGATAAACAGGACATGATCAATGCAAAATCAAAATCAAGTATCTTTAAATTCGTAAAAAAACAGATAACTGAGAATTATAAGGATATAGTGCTTATTCTATGTGACATCAAGTTCTATAATGATTGCAAAAGAGGTAATGAGATTGTCACACACATTAGACAGCTCAAAAATCTCAGTCCCTCAAATTGGGCTTCTATGGTTCCTATAATTGGAATGACTGAGTTTTCTGATAACGAGACATCTTTAGAAGAAATAATTAGAGCTGGAGCAGATTATGCTTTCGACAAACAAATACTAGACGAATCTGAAGATTTATCAGAGGAAAAAGACAAAGTTAGAGCTATCATTGAAACCCAAATACGGAAATTTCAAAAGAACCTAGAAAGTATTTATCCAGATACTCTTAAGGATGAAATTATCGCTAGAAAGAACGAATACGGGGATCGGAAAACAGCATTTATTATGTCTGCATTCCGTCATAAAGAATACATAGACATAGTAAAAGATATTTTAGAAAAACATGGTATTATCCCACTTATTACAGATGGTCCTGTAACAGAATTTGATGATAAAGTCTGGGATAATATTGTAATCCATATGAATGTCTGTGATTTTGGTATTTCCATCTATGCCGACGATTCATTAGATAACAATAAAGATAGCAAAGAAAGGGATAAAATGAATCCAAACGTAAGTATCGAAACAGGATATTTACTCGGCTTACAAAAGAAAGTTCTTTTCTTAAAACATGACAATTTACCTAAACTGCCATCGGACTTCGGTGGTGAGCATTATAAATCTTTTCATGACTATACATCATTGAAAACATGTTTAGACAATTGGTTGTTAAAAAGAGGGTTTAGTGAGAAACTTGGCGAAAAGAGTTGATAATTGATCTGTAAGGCAAATGTGGACTCATTTGATAGCTTTTTCTTTTGAAGCTATAGCCAGTTTTAAGAGTCGTTAGGGTATTTATTCCTGAAGACCTAATACTGAGATTGATTAGGAACAAATCGCTACTCCGAGCGGAAAAACGAATTTATTTTTGTTTTTCCGCTCGGGTTGGTGTATCTTTGCCAGTTAAAATGGCGAAGATGGATGGCGTCTTTGCACAAAGAACAAGTAAGCTTGTTTCTTTTGCGCTCAACTTGTGAAATCTTTGTCGTTTGATTTAAAGTGTAGAAGAGTCATGATGCAGAACAGTAATATATCACCGGAGGTGGAGGAGCAGATGATTGATGCGGCCTACCAGAACTTGTTAAATGGCTATCTGTCAAGCAATCACCGCAAGAAAGTGGAGATCATTGACAAGGCGTTCAAGTTTGCCCGCGACGCGCACAAGGGTATCAGGCGTCGCTCGGGCGAGCCCTACATCATGCACCCCATCGCTGTGGCGACCATCGTGAGCCAGGAGATCGGGCTGGGCTCGACGAGCATCAGCGCCGCCCTGCTGCACGATGTGGTGGAGGACACCGACTACACCGTGGATGACATCGAGGCCCAGTTCGGCAAGAAGATCGCGCAAATCGTTGACGGACTGACCAAAATCTCGGGCGGCATCTTCGGCGACAAGGCATCGGTCCAAGCCGAGAACTTCCGCAAACTGCTGCTCACGATGAGCGAGGACATCCGCGTGGTGCTCATCAAGATGGCCGACCGCCTGCACAACATGCGCACGCTCTCATCGATGCCCCCCAACAAGCAGTACAAGATCGCCGGCGAGACGCTCTACATCTACGCGCCACTGGCCCAGCGCCTGGGCTTGTACGCCATCAAGACCGAGCTGGAGGACTTGAGCTTCAAGTACAACCACCCGCAGGAGTATGAGCGCATCTGTAGCCTGATCGACGCCAGCGAGGAGCGCCGCAACGAGCTGTTCACACGCTTTGCCGCCCCCATCCGCGAGAGGCTCGACAACATGGGGCTGGACTACACTTTCACCGTGCGCGTCAAGTCGTGCTACTCCATTTGGAAGAAGATGCAACGCAAGCACATCCCCTTTGAGGAAGTGTATGACCTGTATGCGGCACGCATCGTGTTCCAGTGTGACGGCGAGGACAACGAGAAGCGTCTGTGCTGGAACATCTATGACCAGATCACCGAGGTCTATACCAAGCACCCCGACCGCGTGCGCGACTGGCTCACGACCCCCAAGGTCAACAAGTACCAGGCGCTGCACGTCACCGTTATGGGTCCCGACGGCGACTGGATTGAGGTGCAGATACGCAGCAAGCGCATGGACGACATCGCCGAGCGCGGATTTGCCGCCCACTGGAAATACAAGATCGGAGAGGGCGAGGAGGAGAAGGAACTCGTGCGCTGGCTGCAAACGATCACCGACATCCTCAAGGAACCCGAACCCAACGCCATCGACTTCCTGGACACCATCAAACTCAACCTGTTTGCCAGCGAGATTATCGTCTTCACCCCCAAGGGCGAGACCATGACCCTGCCCAAGGGCGCCTCGGTGCTCGACATGGCTTTTGCCCTGCACACCGACCTGGGCACCCACTGCATCGCCGGCAAGGTCAACCACGAGCTGGTGCCGCTGTCCTACAAACTGTCGAGTGGCGACCAGGTCGAGATCATCACCAGCAACGTCGATTTCCCCAAGGACGAGTGGAAGAAGTTTGTCATCACCGCCAAGGGCAAGACACGCCTGCGGGCAGCCCTGCGCCACAAGCGGCGCCTGATCATCGACAAGGGCGAGCAACGCTTCATGGACTTCCTGGCCAGCCACAACATCGAGTTCAGTAACGAGATCCTGTCCCAAGCCATCTCACGCCAGTTTGTCGCCAACAAGGAGGAGCTGTTCTACATGATCGGCAACGACGAGATCCAGCTCAACGAGGACATGATCACCAAGAAGGAGCACGGCGCACGCTTCAACTGGTGGCGGCGCAACCCCTTCAAGGGCAAGGACAACCACAAGGGGGACACCACCCAAGAGGCCTCCCAAGCTATCGACACCAAAAAGGTGTACCGACTCGTGACACGCGACGGGGTGAGCAACTACCAGATCGCCAGTTGCTGCCACCCCATTCCCGGAGACGACACCGTGGGCTTCCTGAGCGAGGACAACAAGGTCATCGTCCACAAGATGGACTGTAGCACACTGGCCCGCCTCAAGGCCAGCTACGGTTCCCGCCTGTTGCAGACCCAATGGGAAGAATACAGCGACCGCTTCCAGGCATCGGTCCACATCGTGGGCATCGACCAGAAGGGCATCCTCCAGTCCATCGTGAACATCATCTCGACCAACATGTCGATCAACATGAAGAAGATGAACGTCACTGCCGACCAGGGCGTGTTCAGCTGCGACCTGGATGTGCTAGTGAGCGATGCCACGGTCGTGACCAACCTGTGTCGCGAGATCAAGAAAGTGAAAGGCGTCAACAGTGCCACCCGCATGAGCTGATTGAACCGAGAACAACTCTTACTGATTCTATAACTTAAACCGAGATGACAAAGTCTAAAAGAAACGATATTCTCATCATTGCCCTACTGGTGCTGTCGGTCGTGCTGATCGCTACCACGCTGTTCTTCTGCCACGAGAGGAATACGACCTACAGCTTTGAGGTGGGCACGCCATGGTCGCACTCCAGGCTGGAAGCCGACTTCCAGTTCGACATCGAGCTTGACGAGGCAACCCGCAAGCACATCACCGATAGCGTCAACCAGAACTTTGCCAAGATATACACCCTGGACCGCAAGAAGGGTGAACAGCAGCAGGCGTTGCTGTACAGGGCGCTCAACGGCAAGCCCGGCAGTCAGGCCCTCATGCAAGCCGTGGGCAAGCTATATAACGACGGTATCGTGGACAATGATGCCGCCAACGACATACGCGCCGGCAAGCAGTTGCGCTTCATGGTGGGCAACAACGAGTTGCAGGTGGTCGATGCCACCAACATGAAAACCGTGCGCCAAGCCTATGAATGGCTCACCGACTCGCTCAAGGCCAGCTACGGCCTGCAAGAAGCCCTCAAGGCCATCGACATCAGGGAATACCTGGTGCCCAACATGATGGTGGATATCGAGGAGAATGAGAAATGGCTGGGCGAGGACCTGAGACACGCCCTGCGGTCTCCAGGCACGGTACAGAAAGGCGAGGTCATCATCACCCATGGCGAGATTGTCAGTCCCCAGAAGGCATCAGCCATCCAGAGCTATCAGGACGAGCAATTGCGCCGCGCTTCACAACGCAATGTGAACCAGTCATTGACCCTGCTGGGACAGGTGCTCATCGCCAGCATCCTGATGCTGGCATTCTACTACTTCATGAAGTTGCTGCGCAATCAGGTGTTCAGCAACACACGCCAGATGGTGTTCCTCATCACGTTTATCACCGTGTTTGTCATCGCGGTGTTCCTGTGCGTCAGGTTCAGGTACATGATGCTGTATGTCATTCCTTTTGGCCTGGTGCCCATTATCGTGTCATCGTTCTTTGACGACCACACCTCCTTCTTTGTCCACATTGTGACCACGCTCATTTGCTCGCTCATTGCCATCACCCACCAGGCCGAGTTTATCATCATGCAGTTCCTGGCCGGCATCATCGCCATCGTCTCGGTCAAGGAACTGACCAAGCGCACACAACTTGTGCAGTGTGCCGCTTCCATCTTTATTGCCTACTGCGTCACCTATGTGGCCATGATGCTCATCACCGAGGGTGGACTCGATAGCTTCGACAGGCACTTTGTCGCCTACTTCCTCGTCAACTGCGTCATCCTGTCGTTTGCCTTCCTCATCATCCCCATCGTGGAGAAACTCTTTGGCTTCACATCGACAATGACACTGCTCGAACTCGCCGACATCAACAACCCCCTGCTGCGCAAGTTGTCAACCAACTGTCCTGGCACATTCCAGCACTCATTGCAGGTGGCCAACCTGGGTGGTGAGGCGGCATTAAAGATCGGTGCCAACATGCAGCTCGTGCGCGCCGGCGCACTCTACCACGACATCGGCAAGACCAAGAATCCCGCCTTCTTCACCGAGAACCAGATCGGGGAGAATCCTCACGACCACCTCGTGCGCCCCGAGGACAGCGCCAAGATTGTCATCGACCATGTGGCCAATGGCATCAAGCTGGCCGAGGAAGCAGGCCTGCCCAAGATCATCAAGGACCTCATCGCTCAGCACCACGGCAAGGGCATCACGCGATACTTCTACTTCAAGGCCCGTGAGGCCAACCCCGACCATGAGGTGGACCCCGCACCCTACACCTACCCCGGCCCCAACCCGCAAACCAAGGAAGCCGCCATCCTGATGATGGCCGATGCCTGTGAAGCCGCCACCAAGAGTATGGCCGACCACTCCGAGGAGGCTATAGCAGCGATGGTGAGCAAGATCATCGACGGACAAGTGGCCGATGGACTGCTGCGCGAGACGCCCATCAGTTTCCGCGACGTGGAAACCGTCAAGAAGCTGTTTGTCGAGCGGTTACGCACCTCCTATCACATGCGCGTGTCCTATCCCAGCGACGTGAAAGCCACGACACCCGGTGAGGAAAAAACCGACACTCGCCCACCTCACGCCATTGCGGCCCCGAGCGACGAATCAAAATAAACGTCCACGCCAGGGCAATAACCGGCACAAATTCTTGTTATATAATATATAATGAGCAACCCGACAAGGCACTTATCATCATGATATTGCAGACCATACTACTCATCGCTGGCGTGATGTGCCTCATCATCGCCCTATTGCTCGTGCTGCGGCCCATGTGGGTGGCCGCCGTGCCTGCATTTGCCGGTTTGCTGCTCTTGCACCTGAGCTACTACATCGCTGTCCCGATGGGGACATTCATCTTTTGGGGTATTGCCACTTTCATTACAGTGGCACTGTTCTATCTTTCCCCCAGTGGCGAGCCCGACGGCAACAAGTCGAGTAACCTCTATGTGGGCTTCACGGCAATGGCAGGGGGCATGTTGGGCATCTTGCTGGCACCGCGGCTCATGGTGCTGGGCGTGGTACTGGGAGCAGCTATGGGACAGCTCGCCTATAGCCGCACCCCTGCCGGAAGATGGATGCTCACCCCGTCCACCATGTTCTGGCGCTACTTTGCCGCCAAATGCCTGCCCGCCATCGTCGCTGTGTCGATCGTGTGCATCGCCATCATGGGCATCGTCATCAACTGACAACCTGGAGACAACAACCATCGCTGGCCCGTCTCCCCAATAACTTGAAACCAATGAAACGAATCAACCATATCCTTACACTCATCATCGCATTGCTTGCGAGCGTTACCGTCATGGCCCAGTCTGTGCCCGAACGGCCACAGCCCAACAAGTTTGCCATCAAGAAGGTGGACTTTGACCACATCAAGGAGGTCACCTCCAATCCCAACAATGCCTACTACTACCCCAAGCTGATGAAGGCCTACAACAGCAACGACACCACGCTGTCGATCGAGGCTTGGAGGAATTTTTACTACGGCTACACCTTCCAGGAGGACTATAACCCCTTCCGCGAGAGCGTCTATAGCAATGTCGTGGAACAGCTTTATTACAAGCAGCCTCTCTCGCGAGCCGATTGTGACAGCATCGAGAAGTATGCCGAGAAGTCGCTCAACGACAACATCTTTGACATGAACCAGATGAACTTCTTCATCTATGTTCTCAAGGAGAAGAAGAAATATGCACGCGCCGCCGTGCGCCAGTACCGCCTCGACCGCCTCATTGCCGCCATCATGTCCAGTGGCAGGGGCACCAAGGAGGAGCCCTGGGTTGTCATCACCCCCGAGCACGAGTACAACATCATCAACTTCCTGGGCTTTGTCGCCACCGAGCATGAGACCCTCGACGGTGGTATTGACTACATCAAGGTACAGCCCGTCGCAGGCAAGAACACCGACGGCTTCTACTTTGACATCTCCCGCATGATGCAAGTGGCCGACCTCAAGTTCCCCGACATCTGACCTCTACTCGGTCAACTCATTTGATCGACTTCACATATTATTTTTATTAACCAAATATTCATTATTACAGCATGACAAAAAGTTACAAATCACTCTTGGCCCTGTTGATGATGATGTTGTGTAGTGGTGCAGCAATGGCCCAGTCCTACATGACATTCTATGACAACGAGGGGAAGCCCAAGAAATCATGGAGCCTGCTCGATGTGGGCAAAGTGACATTTGACCAGGGCAACATTGTCGTGACACAATCGACAGGGACCTACTCTGTCTCTCTCAACGATGTATTGTCGATCAAGTTTACCGACACTGGAGACCAACACGAGACTGCGGTTGAAAAGATTAGCGACGATGCCGCACAACCGCGCATCGCCACTGGTGAGAATTCCATCCACGTCATGGGTGCCACAAGCGGCCAGATCACCATCTGGGCAATGACCGGTCAATTAATCTACAGCAACCGCGACTGGCGCGGTGGGGACATCGACATTTCCCACCTGGATCGCGGCATCTACATTATCTCAATCAACAATTCAACCTTTAAATTCAAGAAATGATGAAGAAGTTTTTCACCCTTATAGCACTGGCCGCTCTCAGCATTGCCGCCATTGCCCAATCAACCCCCAACCGTCTTGTCGTCACCATGAAGAATGGCGACGTGACCGTGTATAACATTGCCAACGTGGACAGCCTCTCGTTTGACCTCATCGAGGGCGACGTGGTGGCCACTCCCGAGTTCAAGGACTTTGAGTGGGATGGCGACAACGGCAATGTCACCGTGAATGTCACCCTGGGCGATGCCGCTCAATCCTATCGCATCGTCATCCTCGATGCCGACCAGGCCGCCGATCCCATGACAGCTCTCGCTGGGGCCACTCTGATGACCGACGGGGGCGAGATCTACTGCACCGTCGATGGAGCCGTTGCTGGCGAGACCTACACGATTGCCACCATCGCCTATGACAAGTATGGCATCGCTGGCGACATCGCCACCACCACATTTGTAGCGCCCGAGAAGTCGGTAGGCATGCCTGCTCTGGGCATCGCCATCCCCTCCAGCTTCAACGACTGCTGGGTACAGCGCGTGATGTACAATGGCGTGAAGGTTGCCGAGGTCTGCAAGGAATACATCAAGGAATTTGACGACCAGCGCATCGTGGTTTACCCCTGTGACGAGAACGGCTATGCCATCCTCACCAAGGGCGTTTCGGCCAACGACGGCGGCACCGTGGTTTGGGACGAGGCAGCCAACACCGTGACCTACAATGCCGGCAACAGCACCGCTCTGTCGATGGTTTACCTGGTTGATGGTGAGATCGTCACCACCGCCCCCGAGATGGTCGAGCCCACAACCGTTGAGGCCGATCTGCTCGTGGACAAGCGTGGCAACGAGGAGCAGGTTTACCAGATCGTGAAGATCGGTACCCAGTACTGGCTTGCTGAGAACCTGCGCACCGCCAAGTGGGTTGACGGCACCGACATCCCCATGTACAAGTCCACACAGACCGCCGAGTGGAGTGCCAACACCACCGGTGCCTGCCACGTGTATGCCGACGATAACGATTACATCTCCATCTTCGGTCTGCTCTACAATGGCTACTGCATCGCCAATGCCGACATGCTGGCTCCCGAGGGATGGGAAGTGCCCAGCCAGGATCAGTGGGCAGCACTGCGCAGCTACGGTGGACCCACCGCCAACAACTTCAAGAGCGACACCGACTACTCTTGGAACATGGGCAAGGAAGGCACCAATGTTACCGGATTCAACGTGTGGGCCGCTGGCCTCTATTCTCCTGCCACTGGTGATGCCGACGACGGTGCCGACGCTTGGTACTGGAGCACCACCCCCTTTGAGGATCCCCTGAGCACCTCGCCCTCCTTCCAGATGATCCGCTTCAACCAGACGAGCAAGAACATGGTACGCTACACCACCTCAGGTCACAACTACACCTTCGGTCACAGCGTGCGCTGCGTTCGCAAGAAGTAATCACGTCATGGCGGACTCGATTTGACCGCCACACGACCCTTTAAAAACGAGTGGCCTGACCGCATCACAGCGGTTGGGCCGCTTGTCATTAAGTGCCACTCGCCGGGCTATCATAGTCAATTAATATTTTTTTATAGATATGATTGGATTTATTTGATTATCTTTGCAGCAAGATAAACCCGTATCCGTTATGATGAAGGAAAACCTGATTAAGATTTATGAGCGCAGTTTCATCGACAACTGGGAACTGCCGGCACTAACCGATTACAATACAGGCGAGACACTGACCTATGGCGACTTTGCACGCAACATCGCCAGGCTGCACATGCTGTTTGACGGCTGTGGCGTGAAGCCTGGGGACCGCATCGCCCTTATCGGCAAGAACATCCCCAACTGGCTGACTGCCTTTATGGCCACCATCACCTATGGCGCTGTGATCGTGCCCATCCTGCAAGAGTTCAATCCTGCCGACGCACAGCACATCATCAACCATAGCGAGGCCACGATGCTCTTCATCAGCAAGAGCATCTGGGAGAACCTGGAGTTTGACAAGATGCCGCGCGTGCGCGCCGTGTTCCAGATCGAGGACATGTCGCTCGTGGCCGAGAAAGAGGGCGAGAACGTTGCCTCACAGGCCATGGCCGGGCTGAACGCCGCCTTCGACGCTAAATACAGTCAAGGCTTCTACCGCAACGACATACACTATCCCGAGGTGCCCAACGATGCACTGGTAGAGATCAACTACACGTCGGGAACGACGGGCTTCAGCAAGGGCGTGATGCTCACAGCCAACAACCTGGCCGGCAACGTCGTGTATGGCATCAACTCGGGTCTGCACTTCCGCGGCTCAAGGGGGCTGGCCTTCCTGCCGCTGGCTCATGCGTTTGGCTGCGCTTTTGACATGCTCACGCCGCTGGCCGTCGGCTCACACATCACCCTGCTGGGACGCATCCCATCGCCCAAAATCCTGGTCAAGGCCATGGCCGAGGTCAAGCCCAATCTGGTGCTCACCGTCCCCCTTGTGCTCGAGAAGATCTACACCAAGATGATCGTGCCCATGATCAGCAAGGGTGCCCTGCGATGGGCCCTGGCAGTGCCTTATCTGGACAAGCGCATCTATAGCCAGATACGCAACAAGCTGGTTGAAGCCTTTGGTGGCGAGTTTGAAGAGGTTATCGTGGGTGGCGCGCCTTTCAATGCCGAGGTCGAAGACTTCCTGTACAAGATCAAGTTCCCGTTCACCGTGGGCTACGGCATGACCGAGTGCGGCCCGCTGGTGAGCCACACCCCCTGGCGAGAATTTGTGCCCCACAGCGCTGGACGCATCCTGCCGGGCATCATGGAGTGCAAGATCCTGAGTGACGACCCCGAGAACATCCCTGGCGAAATCTGCGTGCGCGGCGAGAACGTCATGCAGGGCTACTTCCACAACAGCGAGGCCACCGACAAGGTCCTCCATGACGACGGCTGGCTCCACACGGGCGACATGGGTACCCTCAATGCCGACGGCACATTATTTATAAGGGGGCGACTCAAGACCATGCTGCTGAGCTCCAGCGGCCAGAACATCTACCCCGAGGAGATTGAGGCAAAACTCAACAACATGCTATATGTGAGCGAGAGCCTTGTCGTCATGAGAGAGGGCAAACTCGTGGCACTCGTCTATCCCGACTATGACGCCATGGATCAACTGGGCGTGACACGCGACAAGCTCCCCGACTTGATGGAAAACATCCGCGCCGAGCTTAACAAACTGGTAGCCCCCTATGAGCGCATTGCAAGGATACAGTTGATCGCTACTGAGTTTGAAAAGACCCCCAAACGCAGCATCAAGCGATACCTCTACAGCAACTGATTTCAGAGGTCAAAAAAACTGCATATTTGCCACCTATAGCCTAGGCTTAACAAAATTTAACGGATGACCAACCGATGGCATCCGTTGTTTTATATCAATGATATTCAGTTGATTACAACACGTTTTGAACCGCAAATTTTCATTTGCAAAAAAATGGGGGATAAAAAAAAGTCAAAAAAAGTTTGCAGGTGAAATTTTTGTTATAATTTTGCACCCGATTTTAACAACAGAAAATTAATTGTTTTATTATTTAAAATTACAAAAGAAAATGAAGAAGTTAGTTTTGGCTCTTGCCGTTATCGCTAGCGTTAGCATGATTTCCTGCACCAACAACAACACCGAGGCTACCGCCGAGGAGACCGTTGATAGCACCGCCGTTGTTGAAGAGGTTGTTGACAGCGCTGCTGTTGTTGACACTGCTGCTGCCGTTGTTGACAGCGCTGCTACCGAGGCTGCTGCTCCCGCTGAGGAGGCCGCTCCCGCCGAGTAAGCAAGAGTTTACAACAAGAGAGTTTGAAGCTGTTCCCGCCGTTAGGCCCGGACAGCTTTTTTTGTGTCCCGTCACAAGCTCCTAAACGATAGTCACCCTATAGCTTCTATAGTCTTTCTATAGCCGCTATAGGGTGACCGTTGTGTCTTTAAAAACCGCTACTTGTGGTTACAGCAGCGTGTCGGGATCGAGATGATCCTTCTCAATGTCCTTGAAGTAGCGATAAGTGCTCACCTTGAGCTCATCGACGGCCATCTCATCGGCAATGATGACGGCATGGGGATGCATCTGCAAGGCGCTCAGGGTGCACATGTGGGAAACGCCACCCTCCACGGCCTGTTGCAGGGCGCGAGCCTTGGCATGGCCGTTGACGATGATCATCACCTCGCGGGCATCCATCACGGTACCCACACCCACGGTGAGCGCGGTCTTGGGCACCTTGTTGAGGTCGCCGTCAAAGAAGCGGCTGTTGGCGATAATAGTGTCCTGGGTCAGCGTCTTCTGCCGCGTGCGGGAACTCAGCGACGAACCTGGCTCGTTAAAGGCAATGTGACCATCAGGGCCCACACCGCCCATGAACAGGTCGATACCGCCGGCAGCCTCAATGCGGGCCTCATAGTCGGCACACTCTTTCTTCAAGTCGGGCGCATTGCCATTCAGGATGTTCACATTCTCGGGCTTGATATCGATATGAGAGAAGAAATTGTTCCACATGAAGGAGTGATAACTCTCGGGGTGTTCCTCGGGCAGATGGCAATACTCATCCATATTGAAGGTGATGACATTCTGGAAAGACACCTTTCCGGCTTTATTCATCTCGATGAGTTCACGGTACATTCCCAGTGGAGAACTTCCGGTGGGGCAACCCAGTTTGAATGGTTTCTCGGGCGTTGGATTGGCATCATTGATGCGCTTGGCCACATATCGGGCGGCCCACTTTGACACGTTCTCGTAATCAGGTTCGATAATAAGTCTCATGATTCTTGATTTTGATTAGAATTATTTTTAGCAAGGCAAAGTTAATCCTTTTCTACCGAAACTCCGCAAAAAAGTTGTAACTTTGCGCCCAAATTCATCAAAATAAACCTAATGGACAACAAGAGACCCCTCATCCTCATCAGCAATGACGACGGATACCACTATAATGGCATCCACTCTCTCATCAAGGTGGCCCAGCGCTACGGGGACGTGTTTGTCGCAGCACCTGCCGAGCACCAGAGCGGCAAGTCGAGTGCTATATCACTGGACCGCCCTGTGCGAGCCCATCTTGTGGAGAAACGCGAGGGGTTCACGGCATGTGAGGTGAGCGGCACGCCTGCCGACTGCGTTAAGCTGGCGATCAGCCAACTCATGACCGACCGACAGCCCGACCTCGTCCTGGCCGGCATCAACCACGGCTACAACATGGGCATCAGCTCGCTGTACAGCGGCACGATGGCGTGCGTGTATGAGGGCATCATGCACGGGGTGCCATCGGTAGCTTTTTCCTATGGGGTCTTCACACGCGATGCCGACACGACACCCTGCGAGCCGCTGGTCGAGATGGTGCTCAAGCGCACGCTCGACAAGGGCTTGCCCCAGGGCATCTGCCTGAACGTGAACATTCCGCCCTTTACTCAGGGCGACATCAAGGGGCTGAAGGTCACCACGAGCGACTTGGGACGATGGGTCAACGAGTGGGAGAAGCGCACCCATCCCATGGGCGGCGATTATTACTGGATGACAGGCGAATATGAGATGCTCGACGAGAACGATGACCGCACCGACATGTACTGGCTCAAGCGCCACTACGCTACCGTCACCCCCTGCCACATCGACCAGACCGACCACGAGTCCCTGGGCGCCATCAGCGACTTGCTGCTGTAAACGATGCTAGACAATACATTAATAATATAAATAATAGAGAAACAACTATCACATGGAACGAAGAGTAAGAGTGCGCTTTGCACCATCACCCACTGGTCCGCTGCACATCGGCGGTGTGCGCACAGCACTGTATAACTACCTGTTTGCCCGTCAGCATGGCGGCGACATGATCCTGCGCATCGAGGACACCGACAGCACACGCTTTGTGCCTGGTGCCGAGGAATACATCAACGAGGCCCTGCAGTGGCTGGGCATCGGCATCGATGAGGGTGTGCGCGAGGGTGGCAACTATGGCCCGTACAAGCAGAGCGAGCGACGCGATCTGTACCGCAAGTACATGCAGCAGCTGGTGGATGCCGGACGCGCTTACTACGCCTTTGACACGCCCGAGGAGCTGGAGGCCAAACGTGCCGAGATCAAGAATTTCCAGTATGACGCACGCACGCGCGGCATGATGCGCAACTCATTGTCACTGCCAGCCGATGAGGTCAAGGCCCTCATGGACGGTGGTGCCAAGTGGGTGGTGCGGTTCCGCATTGAGCCCGACCAGGACGTTGTCGTTCACGACCTGCTGCGTGGCGATGTGACCATCAACTCGTCGATTCTTGACGACAAGGTGCTCTACAAGAGCGCCGACGACCTGCCCACTTATCACCTGGCCAACATCGTTGATGACCACTTGATGGAAGTGTCTCACGTCATCCGTGGTGAGGAATGGTTGCCCAGCGCGCCACTGCACGTGCTGCTCTACAAGGCTTTTGGCTGGGAAGACTCCATGCCCGCATTTGTACACCTGCCACTGCTGCTCAAGCCCGACGGCAAGGGCAAGCTGAGCAAGCGTGATGGCGACCGGTTGGGATTCCCCGTGTTCCCGCTCGACTGGAACGACCCCAAGAGCGGAGAGCGCTCCAGTGGATACCGCGAGGCTGGCTATCTGCCCCAGGCCGTGGTCAACTTCCTCGCCCTGCTGGGATGGAACCCTGGCGATGACCGCGAGATTTTCTCGATGGACGAGCTGATCAAGGAATTCTCCATTGACCATTGCTCGCGCAAGGGCGCCAAGTTTGACTTTGAGAAAGGCAAGTGGTTCAACCACGAGTATCTCATGAACATGGACGACAATGCCCTGGCACACATGTTCAAGCCCGTGCTGGAGCAGCATGGCGTGAACGTGGCCGACTATAGCGACGAGTACATCGCCTGTGTTGTGGCACTGGTCAAGAGCCGCGCCAACTTTGTGGGCGACTTGTGGGACCAGGCCAATTTCTTCTTCACACGCCCCACTTCTTATAGCGAGAAAGACATCCGTAAGCGCTGGAAGCCCGAGACCCCCGATCTCATGCGCCAGTTGGCAGCACTGCTGGAGACTGCACATCTGGAGGACGCTCAGGCCACCGAGGCGCTGGTCATGGACTGGATCGACAAGAACGGCTACCACAAGGGCAACGTGATGAACGCCTTCCGCCTGACCGTTGTGGGCGAGTGCCGTGGACCGCACATGTTTGACATCACGCGACTCATGGGCCGCGACGAGACCCTTGCCCGCATCCATGCAGGCATCGAGAACATCCACCTGCCTGCCGATGCATAACTGGCTGTTTGCCATACTGGCACTCATCATTTTCATTCCACCTCTTGCGGCTCAAGAGGTGGAATGGAGTGTTGATGCCAGCGCGCTCATCAACAACCGCGAGGGTGGTAAAGATGACGGGACACCCGACCAGACTTTTCTGTTCACGCGACTGGCTCCCGAGGTCGGCATCTCGATGAACCAGGGACAGCATGTGTTCAAGGGTGGTGTCGTGTGGTACCAGCCCATGGTTGACAACCTGGCAGGCTACAAGGTACTGCCCACGCTATATTATCGTTACCATAACACCAATGGATGGTACGTCACGGTGGGCATGATGCCACGATCGCTCATGGTGCAACGTGCGCCACAATACTTGTGGAGCGACTCGCTCCACTACTGCCAGCCCAACCTGCGCGGCATCATGACGCAACTGGTCAAGGACGCCGGATATGCCGAGTTGGCGCTGGACTGGCGGCAGATGAAGTCCGAGCGGCAACGCGAGGCGTTCACCATCATGCTCAACACCGACTGGCACATTGCCGGGCCCTTGAAACTGGGTGGACACATCCAGTACAGCCACTTGGCCATGTCGGCGGCTGGCATCGAGGATGAGCACGTCAACGACGACCTGATCATCAACCCGATGGCTTCAATGGATTTCTCACACCGCACCGTGCTCGACTCTCTGCGGATATCGGCGGGGGCCATCATTGCCATGCAGCGTGACCGTGGGATCGACCGCTGGAACCGCCCCGCTGGGTTCATTGCCACGGCAACGGCACGATGGCGGTGGCTACAACTCGACGAGACTTTTTACACTGGACAGCAGCTCATGCCGCTATATAGCAAGTTCGGTAGCCAGCTCATCCAGGGCGACCCTTACTTCAACAGCAAGGCCTATAGCCGCACCGACCTCACTTTTCACATCGTGAGCAACCGCTATGTGGATTTCACGGGGTCATTGATGCTGCACGTGAACGACAAGGCAACGGGTTTCTGGCAGCAAGTGGCCTGCCGTTTCTACATCGACAGCAACTTGTGGAAACGCCGTCATGACCGTGACTACCTCAAGAGCGGCCACCTGCCCGCCCTCTATTAACATAATCTAATCAACAACAACTCCTTATATCATGGATCCCATCTATAACCTGGGTATAGCCACCTACCGAAACGCGGTCAAGATTGCCGCCGTGCGCAACCCCAAAGCCAAACTGATGCTGCGAGGCCAGCGCCGGTGTTTCCGCACGCTGCAACGCAAACTCAACCCCAATGGTGGGTACATCTGGATCCACGCCTCGTCACTAGGCGAGTTTGAACAAGGCAGGCCGCTCATCGAGCGCATCAAGCACGATCAGCCCGACGCCCGCATCCTGCTCACGTTCTTCTCACCATCGGGCTACGAGGTGCGCAAGAACTATAGCATGGTGGACACGGTCGTCTATCTGCCGTTTGACTTGCCGGGAAACGTGAAGCGTTTCCTGGACATCGTCAAGCCGTCAATGGCGATTTTTGTCAAGTATGAGTTCTGGGGCAATTACCTGCAAGCGCTCAAGCGCCGCGGTGTCCCCACCTACATCATCTCGGCCATCTTCCGACCCAAGCAGATATTCTTCAGGCCATGGGGCGGCATCTTCCGCAAGATGCTCAAGTGCTTCGACACCCTGTTTGTCCAGAACGAGCAATCCCGGGAATTACTCGCTGGCATCGGCATCGACAACGTGGTGGTCGCTGGCGACACTCGGTTTGACCGCGTCGCCGACGTGCGCGCCGCAGCCAGGGAGTTCCCCTTGATCGAGACATTTGTCAAGGATGCCAAGTTCACACTGGTCATGGGCAGTTCATGGCCTGCCGATGAGGAGATTGTCATCCCCTACTTCAATGCCCACCGCGACATGAAACTCATCATCGCGCCACATGAGTTTGACCGCCATCGACTGCATGTGCTCATGTCCAAGCTCTCCCGTCCGGCCCGCTTCTACAGCGAGGCTACACAGAAGAACCTTCGGGGCATCGACTGCCTCATCATCGACAGCTTCGGCCTCCTGTCGTCGCTCTACCGCTATGGCCAGGCGGCCTATATTGGCGGCGGATTTGGAGCCGGCATCCACAACATCAACGAGGCGGCAGTCTATGGCATTCCTGTCATCTTTGGCCCCAAGCACCACAAGTTCCAGGAAGCCAGCGACCTCATCGCCCTCGACGGGGCCATGAGCATACACGACGCCGACTCTTTCTCGGCGGCAATGGACCCCTTGCTGGAGAATGAACCCCTGCGGCTGCAATGCGGCAAGACAGCGGGCGACTACATCCAGTCACACCTGGGAGGTACCCAACTCATCTATGACCAACTCTTCAACCCCCGCCACGACACGCCTGCCGAGTCTTGATCGGGACAGTTGTAAACAAAAAAAAGTTGCAAAAACGTTGATTATTAGCGGGATTTGTTATACCTTTGTGGCGCTTTAACGAAAAAATCAGGAGATGGTAGATGCTTTGAAGTTGAAACTCAAGACGTTACCGTTTGGCACTCACACGGTTGAGTGTCATGTCGATGAGTCATTTTTCAACCTCGATGAGCAGATTGAGGTGCGTCGAGCCGATGTGGACATCACGATGAACGTGACACGCAAGAGCGAGAACACCTACCGCCTGGAGATCGCTTGCAACGGCACAGTGACCATACCCTGTGACCGATGCCTTGATGATCTGGATTTGCCGGTGGACGAGGACTACTGCCTGAACGTGGAGCAAATGGGCACAGAGCTTGACGACAGCAACGACGAGTTGTTGATAGTGCCACAGGACTGGCGGGAGCTGGATGCCGCACCCATCGTGCGGGACACCGTACTGCTCGCTATTCCCATGACGCGCTGTCATCTCAACGAGGACGATTGCAATGCCGACATGCTTGACATGCTCGATAGTCACCGCGCCGAGGCCGTCCCCGACGATGGCGACGACCGCGAGAGTGAAACAACCAGCACCGACCCTCGGTGGGAGGCGCTTAAAAAACTGAAAGAACAATAACTTTTAAATAACAACAAGAAAATGGCACATCCTAAAAGAAGACAGTCAAAGACTCGTACCGCTAAGCGCCGCACCCACGACGTGGCTGTGGCTCCGACCATCGCTCAGTGCTCCAACTGCGGCGCATGGCATGTTTATCACACCGTTTGCCCCGAGTGCGGTTACTACCGCGGCAAGAACGTGATGAACAAGGAGGAAGCCTAAATCGCCTCGATGCCGTGGTAACGCTTCACTGCATGACTACGGCTCATGTGATTAAAACGACGATATATCCCGAATGGGCTGAATCACCCTATGGGGCTTCATCCGCATTTGGGATATTGAATTTAACAACAGGCTTTACTTTATCATCAAGCAAAAAATGCTGAACGCAAAGATTACAGGCATCGCATCCTATATCCCCGACGATGTCCTGGACAATGAGATGCTCTCACAGATGGTGGACACCAACGACGAGTGGATCACTACTCGTGTGGGGGTGAAAGAGCGTCGCATCCTCAAGAAACCCGTCGGCTCGTCCTACATGGGCATCCAGGCCGTCAACAAGATGCTTGAGGAGACTGGCACCGACCGCAACGACATCGACTTGCTCATCTGCCCGACTTCCAACCCCGATCATCGCTTCCCCTCCACGGCTTCGATCATCGCTCATGGTGTGGGCATCGAGAAGAAGTGTTACGCCTATGATATCCAGGCTGCTTGCGCGGGTTTCCTCGTTGGACTCTATGAGGCTACAGCCTACATCCGAGCAGGAATCTACAAGAAGGTCATCGTCGTCGCTGCCGAGAAGATGTCCAGCATGGTGGATTATACCGACCGTGCTACTTGCCCCCTCTTTGGCGACGCTGCCGCATGCGTGCTGCTGGAACCCACCGAGGAGAACATCGGCGTCATCGACGGCACCTTCCATGTGGACGGGTCAGGTCTGGAACACCTGGTGTACAAGGCTGGTGGATCGGCTCTGCCCGCCAGCCACGAGACCGTTGACGCTCGTTTCCACTATGTCTATCAAGAGGGACGCGCTGTGTACCGCCATGCCGTTATCGACATGCTCACTTCCAGCCAGGACGTGATGAAGCGCAACAACTTGACCAACGAGGACATACAGTGGTTTGTTCCCCACCAGGCCAACCTGCGCATCATCGAGGCCGTGGGTGCTCGATTGGGCATCGACGAGAACAAGGTGATGGTCAACATCCAGCATCGCGGCAACACCAGTGCTGCCAGCATCCCACTGTGTCTCGATGAGAACAAGCATCTCATCAAGAAGGGTGACAAACTGATCCTCACTGCCTTTGGCGCAGGATTCACCTGGGGTGCACTCTACCTCATCTGGTCGCTGTAAAGCAACCGGACACATCACAATGAAGCATCACTACTCACGTTACAAGCCGAGTAGCGATGCTTCTTGAATAAAAAAACTTCCACCAACAACTAACAACTAACAACTAACAACTAACAAATGCATCGAGCAGGATTTGTCAACATCGTGGGAAACCCCAACGTGGGAAAATCGACTCTGAGCAACCGACTCGTGGGTGAGCGACTGTCCATCATCACCAGCAAGGCTCAGACCACGCGACACCGCATCATGGGCATCGTCAATGGGGACGACTACCAGATCGTGTTCAGCGACACCCCTGGCGTGCTCAAGCCCAAGTTCCGATTGCAGCAGAGCATGTTGGAGTACTCCACCGGGGCGCTCGTCGATGCCGACGTGCTACTCTATGTCACCGATGTAGTGGAAAGCCCCACCAAGAATCAGGACTTCCTCGACAAGGTTGCCAAGGAGAAAATCCCCATCCTGCTGGTGATCAACAAGATCGACCTGCTCAAGGGCAATGACGACTTGCTGCGCATCATCGAGCAATGGAAACAACTGTTGCCCAATGCCGAGGTGTTCCCCACCAGCGCCCTCGAGAACTTCAACGTCGATAACATCATGAAGCGCATCGTGGAATTGTTGCCCGAGTGCCCTCCCTACTTTGGAAAGGATGCACTCACCGATCGCAGCAGCCGCTTCTTTGTCACCGAGATCGTGCGCGAGAAGATTCTCATGACCTACGACAAGGAGGTGCCTTACGCCACACAGGTCATCGTCGAGAAATTTGACGAGACCGACAAGACCATACACATCATGGCGGTCATCTATGTCGAGCGCGATAGCCAGAAAGGTATCATCATCGGCCACCAGGGCAAAATGCTCAAGCGTGTGGGCACCGAGGCCCGCAAGGACATCGAGAAATTCTTCGACAAGAAGGTGTTCCTCGAACTCTATGTCAAGGTCGAGAAAGACTGGCGCAATCAGGAGAACAAGCTACGCGCATTCGGCTACATCGAGTAAAAACAACTAACAACTAACAACTAGGAACTAACAACTAACAACTAACAACTAAACAATGGGACGACTAGTAGCAATCGTGGGAAGGCCCAACGTGGGCAAGTCAACGCTGTTTAACCGCCTGACG
Organism: uncultured Prevotellaceae bacterium; assembly: GCA_947165485.1. GTDB lineage: Bacteria > Bacteroidota > Bacteroidia > Bacteroidales > Muribaculaceae > Sodaliphilus. The sequence goes on along the minus strand of CAMVAP010000024.1, from coordinate 3,274 downwards.
CAGACGCGCGCAGCCATCGTCAACGACACTAGCGGCACAACGCGAGACCGCCAGTACGGCAAGATGGAGTGGAACGGCATGGAAATGTCGGTTGTCGATACAGGTGGATGGGTAGTCAACAGCGAGGACATCTTTGAAGAAGAAATCAACAAGCAGGTGCATCTGGCCATCGACGAGGCCGATGTCATTCTCTTTGTCGTGGACATCAAGAACGGCATCACCGACCTCGATGACCATGTGGCCGACATCCTGCGCCGCACATCCAAGCCTGTCATCGTTGTGGCCAACAAGGATGACAACAACCAGAGCATGTATGCCGAGGCCGAGTTCTACGCCCTCGGCCTGGGACAGCCTTTCTCCATCTCGGCTGCCAACGGTAATGGCACCGGAGACCTGCTGGACGAGGTGGTCAAGAAGATGCCCGACAAGGCCGATGACAACCTGGAGGAAGATTTGCCCCGATTTGCCATCGTGGGCAGGCCCAACGCCGGCAAGTCGTCGCTGGTCAACTCGCTTATGGACGAGCAGCGCAATATTGTCACCGACATCGCTGGAACCACACGTGACAGCATCTACTCTCGTTACAACAAATTCGGCTTTGACTTCTACCTGGTCGATACTGCCGGCATCCGCAAGAAGAACAAGGTGAACGAGGATATCGAGTACTACTCGGTGCTGCGCTCCATTCGCGCCATCGAGAACAGTGATGTGTGCATCCTGCTCATCGATGCCACACGCGGCATCGAGGCTCAGGACGTGAACATCTTCTCCATCATCCAGAAGAACCGCAAGGGCCTGGTCGTGCTGGTCAACAAGTGGGATATTGCCGTCAACAAGACACAACAGTCGATCGACCACTTTGAGGCAACCATCCGCGAGCGTCTCGCTCCGTTCACCGACTTCCCCATCATCTTTGGCTCGGCACTCACCAAGCAGCGCATTCACAAGGTGCTCCAGACGGCGATCGATGTCTATAACAACCGCCGCCTCACCATCCCCACTTCTCAGCTCAACAACGTGCTGCAAGGATTCATCCAAGCCTACCCTCCCCCTGCCGTCAAGGGCAAGTATGTGAAGATCAAATACATCACCATGCTCAAGGGTGCCCACGTGCCCACGTTCATCTTCTTCTGCAACCTGCCGCAATGGGTCAAGGACCCCTACAAGCGCTACCTCGAGAACAAGATACGCGAGACCTGGAACCTGCATGGCACTCCCATCAACTTGTTCTTCAGGGAGAAGTAACCTATTATCTTTTTGAAAGAAAAAATTCACTTAACTCAATGTAAATCTGCTATATATAGATTTATACAAGTTAAATATTAAGAATTTTTATTCAAAAAAGTTATCAAAATGTTTGGTCTGTTCCAAAGTTTATTATTACCTTTGCAACGTTAAATGATTCTAATGACAGAATCGAGAATCAGATAGACAACAAACAACAAGAACATATATACTTGAATTTTGGTTATGAAGATGGTGTGCTTTTGTGAAAAAGTGCACTTTCGTTTTTATTAACCCCTGCTCAAAACTGCCTCACGACAACTTAAAAACCAAAAACCAGAAACTAGGGACTGGTAACTGGAAACTTTTTTGTACCTTTGTCTATTCTTTACATGACAATTGAGCAAGATGGCTAAAGACCCTTTAAATACGCCGATGATGAAGCAGTTTGTCGAGATGAAATCCAAGCATCCCGACGCGATTCTGCTTTTCCGCGTGGGAGACTTCTACGAGACCTACCTGCAAGATGCGGTGACCGCCAGCGAGATCCTGGGCATCACCCTCACCCGCCGCAGCAACGGCGCGGCAGCAGCGACCGAGATGGCCGGATTTCCACACCACGCCCTGGACACCTATCTGCCCAAACTCGTGCGGGCCGGCAAGCGGGTTGCCATCTGTGACCAGCTGGAGGACCCCAAGCTGACCAAGAAGCTCGTCAAGCGAGGCATCACCGAACTGGTAACCCCCGGCGTCGTCGTGGGCGGCACGATGCTCGATCGCAAGGAGAACAACTTCCTGGCTGCGGTTCACTTCGGCAAGAAGATGATTGGCATCGCTTTCCTCGACATCAGCACGGGAGAATTTCTCACTGCCGAGGGCAATGAGGAATATATCGACAAGCTGCTGGTCAATTTCTCGCCCAAGGAGGTCCTCATCGAGCGCAGCAACCGCCAGCGCTTTGCCGCCACCTTCTCGTCACGCTACCTCACCTTTGACCTGGAGGACTGGGTATTCACGCTGGAGGCGGCCAACGACCGGCTCTTGAAGCACTTTGAGACACGCAGCCTCAAGGGCTTCGGTATCTCAAGCATGGACAACGCCATCATTGCCAGCGGCGCCATCCTCCACTATCTGGACATCACCCAGCACACACAGCTGGGACACATCACCCACTTGTCTAGAATCGAGGCCGAACGGTACGTGCGCCTCGACAAGTTCACCATCCGCAACCTGGAGCTGGTGGCCCCCATGAGCGATGACGGCAAGTCGCTGCTCGACGTGATCGACCGCACGATCTCACCGATGGGTGGCCGCATGATGCGACGCTGGGTACTCTTCCCGCTACAGGACCCCAAGGCCATCAACCGCCGACTCGATGTGGTGCAACACTTCATGCGAGACCCCGATGGACGTGACCTGGTCAAGGAACGCCTGGAACTCATCGGGGACCTGGAACGTCTCACGTCCAAGGCTGCCGTGGGGCGCATCACTCCACGCGAACTGGTCCAGCTCAAGAGCGCTCTTCAGGCCATCGAGCCCATCAAGCAGTATTGCTCACAATCGTCGTGCGACGTGCTGCGCAGCCTGGGTGAGCAACTGAACCCCTGCGCCATCATCCGTGACCGCATCGAGCGCGAGATCAACCCCGATGCCCCCAACCAGACCAACCGCGGCAACGTCATCTGCCGTGGCGTGGACGCACAACTCGATGAACTGCGCGACATCTCCAGCAGCGGCAAGGATTACCTCGTTGCCATGCAGCGCTCACTGAGTGCCCAAACGGGCATTCCCAGCCTCAAGATCGCTTACAACAACGTGTTTGGCTACTACATCGAGGTGCGCAATACCCACAAGGACAAAGTGCCTCCCGAGTGGATCCGCAAGCAGACGCTGGTCAACGCCGAGCGCTACGTCACCCAGGAGCTCAAGGAATATGAAGAGAAAATCCTGGGAGCCGAAGAAAAAATCCTCATCATCGAGAGTCGCCTGTTCAACGAACTGGTGACTGCCGTGACCGAGTATATCCCTGCCATCCAGAACGATAGCGCCA
>CAMVAP010000023.1 GCA_947165485.1 uncultured Prevotellaceae bacterium | reverse complement strand
GAAGAGCGGCCCGCGCCGCGGCCGTGAGCATCCAGGGAACCCGCCCAGCTGTCGAGGCTGCAAAGATGCCCAGGAACCGCCCGCCCTTTCGCCTCGCGCGCTATATTAACCCGACACTTATTACAAAATTTGTAATGCTGTTGCCCAGGAACCCGCGCCCAGCTGTTGGCCCTGGATAGATGAAAGCAGCTGCAGCCCTGTTGCCTCATGTTGGCCCCCTCGTTGGATCCTGGAGCCGCGGCGGTGCTGGTTGGTGTTGCCTGATAGAAGAGCGGCCCGCGCCGAGGCCGTGAGCATCCAGGAACCCGCCCAGCTGGTGGCATGGATGGAAGAGAGCAACAGCCGCCCGCCTGGTTGGTGTTGCCCTGGATGGGGTTTTAATAGAAAGTGTACTAAATAGCAAATTTTTTACACAAAAAGAGCCGCGGCGATGGGCAATATTTTAGCCCTCAAAAGTACATATTTTGTGCAATAGTACACTTTTAGTACACTTTTGGTGTCGTGGTTATGTTGTTAAAGTATTGATATTTAGGCGGTTTTGTGTTTGGGTTATGTATCCACTTCAGGTACCAAAGCTGGCTGATAATCGATTGATTATCAGCCAGCTTTGTTTTATTGCGGTGGGATGCATAGTTGCCATTGGGGCCGTGGCGGGAGCCACGGCATGGGGGACACTGACGCGGGAAACGGACACAAAGGGGCTGTGGCGGGAGACACGGCTGGGGGGCACTGAGGAGGGGAATGGACGGAATGGGGCCGTGGCGGGGGACACGGCATGGGGGGCACTGAGGCGGGGAACGGACACAACGGGGCCGTGGCGGGAGCCACGGCATAGGGGACACTGAGGCGGAGAACGGACGGAGCGGGCCGTGGCGGGAGCCACGGCAGGGGGGGGGACTGAGGAGGGGGGCAGACGGGGTGGGGTTATTTCATTACCTCCATGATGGCCTTGCCGATGTTGTCAACTATATCGCTGGCTAACATGCCGTAGGTGCCGTGCTCCTGTGCTGCGAGGTCTCCTGCCAAGCCGTGTAGATAGACGCCCAAGACGACTGACCAGTCGGGCTGGTAGTTCTGCGCGATGAGTGCCGAAATGATGCCGGTGAGCACGTCGCCACTGCCTGGCGTGGCCATTCCGGGATTGCCACTGCTGTTGACATATACCTTGCTGTCGGGACGGACGGTCATGGTGTAATGCCCTTTCAATACAATGGTAATGTTGTAGAGCTTGGAGACATCGATGGCCTTCTTGAGTCGCTCCTCGTCGGTGTGATGCTCTCCAAACAAGCGGTCAAACTCAATGGCATGTGGCGTGATGACCGAACGCGGCGGGATGCTCTTGAGCAACATGGGGCGACGCGCGATGCAATTGAGAGCATCGGCATCAAGCAGACAAGGCCGCTTAAAGTTCATGATGAACTGATGTACGGCCTCAAGAGTCTCGTCGGTGACATGTAGGCCAGGTCCGAGAGCTACCACGCTATAGGTGTGGCGCATGTCGATTGAGGTCGTCAATATCTCATTCCTGTCGGGCTCAAAAAGTGCCTCGGGGACGGCGGTCTGCAATACCTGGTGTCCGCATCGAGGAGCGTGTACCGTCACCAATCCGGCACCAGCACGCAAAGCGCCACGCGCGGCGAGCACAGCGGCACCCATCATGCCGTAGCTGCCGGCAATGAGCAAGACGGTGCCGTTATCATACTTGTTGATGAAGGGGTTGCGCGGTCGCATCACCTCATGCACATCATCGCGTTCTATCAGGTAGAAGTCGGTGGGTGTGCGGGCCAGGCTCTCACGGTCGAGCTCCAGGTCGAGGACCTTGCAGTCGCCCACAAACTCGGCATTCTCGGCAAAATAAAACGCGAGGCGCTTGCTCTGGTAGGTGAGGGTGAGGTTGGCACGAATGATATTGCGGCGGTCATTTCCCATATTCCACTCGCCAAACATTCCCGACGGGATGTCAATCGAGACGACATAGGCGCCACTGGAGTTAATGTACTGAACCAGTGCGGTGTATCCACCCTTGAGCGGTGTGCGCAAGCCATTGCCGAACAAGCCATCGACCACGACATCGTTCTCGTCGAGAGCGGGAGGTGTGAAGTTTTGAATCACCTCGATAAAATCGATGTCGTCACCCGCCGTCTGGATGAGACGGTCACGATTGGTCAAGCAGCAGTCGGACAACATGGCCGACTTGATATTGAACAGGTAAACCTCGGGACGATATCCCTGCTCATACATCATCCTGGCCACAGCCAGTGCGTCGGCACCATTATCGCCAGGTCCGGCAAAGATGACAAAACGTTTAGAAGTCCTCCATCGAGAGATCAGCTCGTAGGACACCGCCGAGGCAGCACGCTCGATGAGGTCGAGCATCATGATATTTTCTTTTTCCAGGGTGCGGTCGCCAATTCTGCGCAGCCCATCATTGGTAAATATTTTCATTATGATGATTGATTTTCCAGTTGGTAAAAATGAGGTAGCAAAATTACTTATTTTTTGTCTGACGGGAGTCAAAAAAACAAAAAATCTAGTGAAATAAATTTCTTAAAAAATGCTTAATCGGCAAGGGCAATGTTTTTTCCACCACTTACAACAGTTTTTAATGAATAAAACCACAATTTATTCATATCGTCACCGACCGCATACCAACTTTTTTACTATCTTTGCCCCCAAATTAACTAACATCAACTTAAAAATTTAAAAATACTAGTATTTAATTTTAAAAATGAGAAAAAAGTTTTTATTTGCATTGACACTCATGTTGACGACCATCACCACCTGGGGTCAGCCACTCGTGATTGGAGGTCATCAGATCGCATTTGACGAGGTCAACAAGATGTGGTTGTGCAGCATTCCACGTTCGCTCTTTGGGAGCGACTTCACAACGACTCTCAACTATGGAGATTCCATCAGTGACTTTGCCATCGACAGCATCAGTGTTGCCAGCGGTGACGAGCATGTGTTTGAGAACGTGCAGGGCGGGAAGAAGTACATAGTAACAGCGACCATGAATGACTCGACGATTGCTGGCTACATCACTTTCACTTGGCTTCCCGTGGTAGAAATCAATGGTGATTTCAACGCCTACTACCGATATGGTTCGGTCGTTGTTCATGATCCCCAATCAGATCCTGCAAGCCCCATGTTTGCTCAGGTGAAATGGGACGAAGGCTCTGATGCCGGCAGCAGCAACAAGCACAATTTCATCATTCAATTCTTGAATCAGGAAGACAGCACCACCCAGGATCAGAGTTTCTTTGGCCTGCGCAATGACTGCACCTGGCAGTTGCACTCGGGTCACAAGGACTTCCTGCGCGTGCGCGACCGCATTAACACCGACCTGTGGCTTGACATGGCCCGCAACGCCTGGTACACCGACACGCTGCCCGATGCCCGCAAAGGCTCCCGCGGCAAGATTGTCGAGTTGCTGGTTAATGGCAAATACATGGGTATCTATGACATGCGTGAGCCGCTTGACCGCAAGCAGTTTGACATTGTGCCCTACGACTATGACCGCAAGAGGTTCCATGGCATGATATGGAGATCCTTTGAGTGGACCCGCACCGTGACGATGAGCGATCCCAAGCCACGCATGACGGGTATGGCCGCGTGGGATGGCTTCAGGATGGAGTATCCCGACTACACCGAGATCAGCACCGTGTACTGGGAGCCACTGGAATATGCCGTGCGTTTTGCTCCCCGCGCCGACGCGAACATGAAACTGCGCGTTGATAGCATGGGTCACTACTTTGACCTGCCAGTCATGCAGGATTACTACCTCTTCATCACCAGCCTGCAAGCACTGGACAACGAGAGCAAGAACATCTACTACGTGTGCTACGACACCGACGTGGATAACAAGTTGACCATGTTCCCGTCATCCACTGGAATCAGCCTGGGAGCTCCCGTATCGCCCTGGGACAACATCAGCGACATTGTCAGTCCCACCCGTCCCATCAACTGGATCAGCCATCTGCCCATGGTTGACATGATGGGCGTGCCCTCCTATCACAACGAGGTGTATAACCGCTACAGGGAACTGCGTGAAGGCATCCTGGGTACCGACAGCCTGGTGAACCGCTACCGCAACGTCATCAACGACATCATGGATTGCGGTGCAGGCGCTCGCGAACAGTCGCGCTGGAGCAGGAACCTGGATATTGCCTGGAAAGAGCTGAACCTTGTCAAGGAAATGGACTATGTGGAAGACTGGATCCGTCAGCGCATGGAATATCTTGACAGTGTTATCCAGCCCATGCCCATCTATATCAGGCAAGACGTGAACCGTGACGGTGAGGTAAACATCGCCGACATCAACGCATTGATTGACCTCATCCTGAATGGCGAACTCAACTATAATTCTGATGGTTACATCACGGGAGATGCCAATGCTGACAACGAGGTCAACATTGCCGACATCAACAACGTCATCGACTACATCATGAACCACTAATAAACGGTGACGGTACTCAATTGAGTAGAACACCGTGACATTTATAACGGAGCCCTAGCTTGTCGCCAGGGCTCCGTTGTTTATTATCCACACGAGAAAAAAATAACGCAGCTGTGCCAGTTGATGGCGGCTGCGTTATCACACTGAGTGATTCGCGTGGGGCTCGAACCCACGACCCCATCCTTAAAAGGGATGTGCTCTACCTGCTGAGCTAGCGAATCTCCCAAAAAGCGGTGCAAAGGTATAGCTTTTTTCCATACCCGCCAAATTTTTCTTAGTTTTTTCAAGAAACACTCGATAAAATCAACATGAAATGCCCCATGACATGACATGAAAGGGCGCTGTGGATTACAGTTTTACCTCGATGTTGATCACCTCACCGCCAGGGGTGAGCGACAAGGGGAAGACCACACTGCCGACCATGGCATCGGGAGCCTTGCAGATGAGATAGCATTTCCCTTGATACTCCAGGGGGTAGAAGCCGGCGGGATCATAGTCGATGGTGATGCCGTAGTCGCGCCGCCGCTGCTGTTCTTCCGCTTCCAGGGACGTGGGGCTTCCACGCTTGACGATGATATCATTTTTCTCATGGAATTGTGCGGTCTGGGAGCTGCAGGGCATTGCATCTGCCGTGAACTCAATGGCTATGTATTGCTGGTCATCAAAGAAGTACACGTTGCCGATGAGTGAGGGATGGCTGGAATCCTGTGCACCCGTTCCATGCAGGCAGGCCCCATCGAGCAACCGACCCTGATAGTAACGCACATAGACCGAATCGCTGACAAACTGCACATTCTTCTTACCGAAGTAGGCCCGATAGATCACCTCGTGGGCAAAGAAACTGGATGAGATGAAGTTCATGGGCTTGATGAAACGGCTGTACCCATCATAGACACGCTGCCGCAACACGGCTTGATCGGGAGAGGCGACGATCTCGCTCACCGCACGGTCGTCATAGGCCTTGTAGCGCTTCAACTCCGCGACCCCGCGAGTAGCAGTAAATCCTGCCAGCCCCAGGCACAAAACTATCGCGGCCAGGCGGCACCACGGCAGCCGCTTCAACACCCAGTGAGCAGCCATCATGACAATCAGCAAGGCAACGGTGCACAATGGCGCATAAGCCCGCTCACCGGACTGCCCCAAGGCGAACATCACTATTGCGAGTGCAAGGAAGATATAGGTCCAAACGCAGTGCAAGACAGCAGCGCCACGTCTCATAGCTATCGCAACGACACCCACAAGAGCCGCCGCAATGGGGAGGTAAAAGCGCATCATCTTTTCGCTGAAGATGAACCAGCGGCTGTGCAGCAAGTCGGCCATCCCCATGTTGACAGAGATGCCACCGTCGGCTGCACGCTGCCACGCCCCAGGTGACAAAGCAATCACCAAGATGCCCAGCAGATAGCCGAACAGCACCAGCAAAGCCCTGGCATTGAGCCGATCACGGCTCACTGCACAATATAGACACAGGCCCATAAAAACACCAAATGAAGTAGCCTCGTTGAAGCTACCTGCCACAACTGATGCCACTACCAGCAACAGTCCCCTTCCCCACCCTACACGGGCAGGGTTAGTTACTTGCAGGTAACGAATGAGCAGCAATGACAGGGTGATGGCCCACATGTAGTTGCAACTGCCGTCGAGCCACAACATCGTCTCGCCCGGGACGGGGTAACAAGTGCCTATTGCCACCAGAAACATCGCCAGCGCCAGCAATGAGCGCCGCCCCGTGCTCAACAAGCTGAGCAAGTGGGCCAATAGCGCGAATACCAGCGTATTGACGACATTAAAGAAACCTTTTCCCAAGAGGGCGCAAAAGAGGGCCGCCACAAGATTGGCCGTGCGTCCGTTGGCGTGCTTATAGAGGTTGACATGAGAGTGCAACAAGTCGAGCAGAGAGGTGACAGGCCGCCACACGCCCTCAATAAGGGAGAAGGCCATGTCATCCTCCTTGAGGGTAGTCAGGCAGTTCATCACGTAGAATGTGACGCCGGCCACCAACAACAGGCCCCAATAGGCAACATCGTGCCAACGGCGGTTATTGAACAGGTAAGAGAGCCGATATGATGGTTTGCCTTGCATGATCATCATCCATTAGCGCCACGAGGGGATTTATTGTCAAACTCGGGCGGATTGGGAGCCGTGCGGTAAAGGCGCATCTCGTTCTCATCACGATAGTGCATGGGGACGACCAGACACGAATCGCGATTCTCGGGCAATGGCAGCACAAGCAGCACCTTGCCTTGATAACGCAGGGGATAATAGCCAAAAGGATTGCCACTACTCTGCATGGCGTGGCTACGGCGGTACTCGCGCTCCTGCTCGGTCAGGTTGTCGGAAGAGGTGCTCCACAAGGCCATGCCCACCTGATAGGTGGTAGGCACCGTGTCCTCCCGTAGAGGCACAATCATATAATTCTGCCCCGGCACGGCCATCGCCGCGCCAGCTATTGACGGGTGGTTCCCCTTGAATGGCATGGGTACCGCACCATCGAGCAAACGTTGATGATGGAAACGGTGATATACCGAGTCGTTGACAAACTGCAGATTCTCCTTATCAAAATAGGCCTTCCAGATGTACTCATTGGTGAAATAGAAGTCGGACTTGAAATGTAAGGGGTACAGGAACCTGCTATAGGTAGCAAAATGACTCTCGGGTAAAACGACCTGCAGGGGTGCTGAACGCACCTCGCTGATAACCTTGTCCTCAAATGCCTTGTATTCCCGCAGGACGGTAATACCCCTCGCACTCGTGAGCACAGCCAGCACCATTGCCGCCACAATGGCCAGTGCCCGCAGCGGCCATAGCCTGCGTGTCAACACATGAACCGCGATGATCACGATCACCAGTGAAACGGTAGCCAGTGGGGCATAAGGGCGATCGGTCATCATTCCCAGGGCCAGCATCAATAACGTGGTGAATATCAAGAGATAGGTCCAGCAGCTGCTGGCGATGACCTTAAAGCCCTTGCACAACAACACGCCAAAGCCGATGCCCCACGCCAGCACGGGGACTGCATAGCGCACCATCTTCTCGCCGACGATGTAGAAACGGCTCATGAGGAGTTCCTTGACCGGCAAGTCCACAACGATGCCGCCAGCCGCGCGGTGCCATGCGGCAGGAGAGCACAGAATCATCAACGCACCCAACCCATAGCAAACCAAGACCAACACGACGGTGCGATCCAGCTGATTGCGGTGGAAAAGGTAGAACGCCGCACAGGCGGCCATAAACGCAAACGACATGGCTTCATTGCCCGCTCCAGCGATAAAAGCCCCCAGCATGACCAGCAGCAGTTGCCAGCGCCTTAGCTGCCAGTCGCGGTGACGGTGCAAGAAACGCAGCACCAGCAGCGTTCCCGTAATGGTCCACAGGTAGTTACAACTGCCAGCCAACCACAGCAAGGTTTCCCCCGGAACAGGGTAACAGGTGCCCAGGCAGGCATAGAGCATTACTTGAGCCAACAGCGAGCGATGTCCTGTTGCCAGAAGGCTGATCACATGAGCCAGCAGGCCGAACATGACCGCATTGCAAATATTGAACACAGGTTTTCCCAGCAGGCCACAAAAGAGCTCGGCCAGCATGTCGGACGATCGCCCATTGAGTATGAAATACTTGTTCCAGTAAGAGCGCAACAGATCCCCGACATGATTGACGTGGGTCAACTCACCGATGACCAATGAGTGGAGCATATCATCCTCCTTGAAAGGCGTCAAGCAGTTCATCACATAGAACGTGACACAAGCCACGAGCAAGAGTCCCCAGTAGGCGATCTCATGCCAGCGACCAGTGCGCGACGATTTCAAGAAGTCAGAAAAATCCATACACAAGAGGCTGTTGCAAAACCACGCCTGCAACAGCACCAATGGGATTGATATGCCTAAAGCGACGGGTTAAACCGTGAGAATTTCCTTCTCCTTGGCAGCAAAGAGCTCGTCAATCTTCTTCATGAACTTGTCATGAATCTTCTGCACCTTATCCTCACCATCCTTGCTAACGTCCTCGCTCATGCCCTCCTTGACGGCCTTCTTGAGGCCCTCAATAGCCTCACGGCGAGCGTTGCGGATGCTCACGCGAGCCTTCTCGCTCTCGGCCTTGGAGTCCTTAACGAGCAGCTTGCGTCGTTCCTCAGTCAGAGGCGGGATGTTGAGTCGGATCACCTCACCATTGTTGATGGGCATGATGCCGACATTGCTGTCGATAATTGCCTTCTCGATGGTGCCGATCATGTTGCGCTCCCAGGGCATGATAGCGATGGTGCGCTGGTCGGGGGTGCTCACGTTGGCCACATTATCGATGGGGACAGGACTGCCATAGTAGTTCACGCGGATGCCGTCCAGGATCTTGACATTGGCCTTACCGGCACGGATGTGTGCCAGGGTGTCATCGAGGAAATCAACGGCTTCCTGCATTTTCTTCTCAGCAGCGTCGAGATAGAATTTCACGTCGTTCATAATGTTCAGTTTTATAGTTATTGTGTTAAGTTGTTATTTTAATGGTCACGAAATTACACCATTTGCCACAACCCTGCAAATTTTTTGACAAAAATTGTGCTTGGGTTGCTCCACCCCCCCGGTGGCTGAATCAGCGCAGGGAGAGGCGGATGTTGGGGTGGTCAAGGCCCAGTGCAGGGTACTCGATGTGGACAACGGTGCTGTCTAGGGAGGGGAAGATGTAGTACTCATGCCCCTGATAGCGGATGGGATAATAGTAAACCGGAGGCAACGAATTGCCGCCAGCATCGGCAACCTGAGCAAACTGATAGGTTGTTGTAACAGTATCGGCACCCATCTTCACAGCATAATAGTCTTGACCAGAGAACTTGAAGACAGCCTCGACATCGTGGGGATGAGAGGTTGTGTAGGGCACGGGAGTGGCACCGTCGAGCAGGCGACCCTCGTGGTAGCGGTTATAAACCGAATCGTTGACAAACTGAATATTATCCTTGTCGAAGTGGATGCACCACGGTTCCTCATAGATAAAGTAATTGTGCGAGTCGAGCCAGTAGTACTTCATGAAACGGGTGTAGCCGTCAAACTGGCTGGACTTGAGAATGACTTGACGCGAAGGCGTTTTCCTGATGCGGGTTTCAATCTTCTGGAAATGGGCCATGAACGCCTTGATCGTGGCCAAGTGGTAAGGATACTTGTAGCCGCAGATCGCCAGGCTAGCCACAATGGCCAGCGGTCGCAGCCACCGCCATCGCACGGCCAGCAGGTCAATCACCATGGCCATGATGACAAAAGCCGCAACGGCAAAGGCCGTGTAAGGCCTTTCCTGAGCCTTGCCCAATACCAGCACAAAACCCAGTAGAGCCATAAAAACCAAGGGCCAAGGCGTGGCAAACAAACGGCTGCGCAAGCGGCTGGAGAACAGCGAAGCCAGACATGCGACAATGGCAAATGCCGGAGCGATATACTTAACAGACTGCGAGAAAAGCAGCTTGAAGTGGTCGGTAAATGATATCGTCATGCCCAGGTCGCCGCCCACCTCACCTGCCGCACGGTTCCAAGTGCCCGGGCTGCTCAACAAGAGCAATATGCCCATCAGGAATCCCGCCAGGGCGATGATCACGGCACGGTCCACACGGTCGCGATGGAACAAGTAATAAAGCACCAGTCCCGCTGCAAAGCCCAGGGTCGTACCCTCGTTGCCGGCACCTGCAAGAAAGGACAGGAAAAACACGATTGTCCCCCACAACCACCCGGGACACGGATTGCGATGCCAGAGCAGATAGGCCGTAAAAGCCAGTGCCGCTGTCACTGCCCACATGTAGTTGCAGCTACCAGCCAGCCAAAGCATCGTCTCGCCCGGCAGCGGCATGGCGACGATGACAAACACGAAGAAAACGGCAAGTGCCGTCAATGAGTTACGGCCCGTGCTGAGCCGCACCAACAAATGCGCCATCAAGCCGAACACCAGGGCATTGCAGACGTTGAACACAGGTTTACCCAGTAGCCCATTGAAGAGATAATCCACCAGATTGGCGGTACGGCCATTGCAATCCAGATAATGGTTCCACCATGAGCGCAGCACGTCCAGCAGGCTATTGATGGGTTGTCCATGAGTACCCTCGATAGTGGCATGGAACATATCCTCCTCCATGAGCACGGTGTAGAGGTTCATCATGAAGAAGGCGACACATCCAGCTGCCATCATCAGCCAATAGGCCACACCGTGCAACGGATGGCGTGCAAGAGCCGATGATGTGTTGCCTGACGGGGTCATACCACTTTCTCGTTGTTGAACTCACGCACGATATAGTCGGGACGGTTCTTGGTCTCGTTGTAGATACGCCCGATGTATTCGCCGATGACACCGAGCGACAAGAGCTGAATGCCTCCCAAGAAAAGGATCAGGATGACCAGTGTGGGATAGCCCTGGACAGGATCGCCCCACACCAGCGCCTTGATGAAGACATAGATCATGTAGATAAAGGCGCACAGTGACACCACAAATCCCACGATGGTGGAGAGACGCAAGGGGAAATTGGTAAACGAGGTGATGCCGTCGATAGCAAACGAGAACAATTGCCTGTAGTTCCAGGAAGACTCGCCTGCCACACGGTCGCCCTGCTCAAATTCCACATCCTTCTTCTTGAAGCCTATCCAGCTGTACATCCCCTTGGTGTAACGCTCGCTCTCGCGCATCTTTCTCAAGGCGTTGATGCAGCTGCGGTCGAGCAGGCGGAAGTCACCCACGTTCGGGAGGACATCAAAGCGTGAAGAGCTCTGCAATATCTTATAGAACTGCAATGACAGGTGCTTGCGCAGCCAACTCTCCTTGCCACGTGACCGGCGCTTGGCATAGACATCATCATAACCCTGCTCCCACCACTGGATCATCTCGGGGATGAGCGTGGGCGGGTGCTGCAAGTCGGCATCGATGATGACCATGCAATCGCCCGTGACGTAATCAAACCCGGCAAGCATCGCCGCCTCCTTGCCAAAGTTGCGCGACAGATCCACATAGTTGACCCTGTTGTCTTGAGCACGCAGTCGCTTGAGCCCATCAAGCGTAGCATCACGGCTGCCATCGTTGACAAACATGAGTTCCCAGTCATAGGCCGGCTGGCTCTCCATGAGTTTCACCAGCTCGGGATAGAGCAGCGGCAACGATTTCTCCTCGTTATAGCACGGGATGAGGATAGATATCTTCTTCATTGGATGATGTTCATTATTCAAGTCACGAAAGTAGTTCATCTTGCCAAATTGTGCAAGCATTATCCATTAAAAATCACTTGAAAGTGAGGGACGACAAGCGATCGGCTTGCAGGAAAGCGGCGACCTGCAGGATCTGCTGTGGAGTGACCGCCTGGATGCTGGCAATCGTGTCATCGATGGTGGCCACCTTGCCGTGGTACAGCAATCCCCGTCCTGCACGCATCGCCATGAACTCGGTACTGTCGGCAGCGACGACAAGTTGTCCACAATACTGTTTCTTGTAGGCTTCCAACTTGCGTTCAGGTAAGACCTCATGGGCCAGCCGTGCCGTGATGCGGTCAATGACCCGCAAACTGGAGCGCACATCGTCGGGGTCACAGCCCAGGTATATTTCCATCCAGCCGCAATCGCTGAGGAGGCTCAAAGTGGATTCAACGGTATATACATAGCCCCGGCGTTCCCGCAACTCGACATTGAGCAATGAGTTCATGCCCGGCCCACCCAGGATGTTGTTCAGCAGCATCAAGGCATAGCGCAACGGGTGATTCATATCAGGCACCCGAGTCCCAACGATAGTGTGAGCCTGATGGGTGCCGATGGTGATGACCTTGTGAAATGAAGGGTTGACAGCAGGCACCATGCGGTGACGAGGCGCCATGGTGTGGCTCATTGAGCCAAAACATTTCTCAGCCAAGCGGAAAACACGTTCAGGGTTCTCGGGTCCTACCGAGAAGAAAGCCATGTTGGTGGGGACATAGAGGGTCTTGAGATAGCGCAGGCAATCCTCCCGGGTGAGGTTTTCCAAGTCCTCTTTTTTACCCAAAATATTGTGTCCCAGCTCGGTGCCAGCAAAGAGGAAATCCTCAAAATCATCATAGACGGCATCGCTGGGCGTGTCACGATAACTGGCGGCCTCTTCAAGGACAACATCACGCTCCCGATCCAGTTCGTCCTGCGGGAACACCGACCATTGTACAAGATCGGCCAGCAAATCGACGGCACGATCCAGATATTGCTTGGGGAAAACCGAGTAGAGCATGGTGCCCTCCTTGGTGGTATAAGCATTGAGTTCGCCACCCACGCGCTCCATGCGGTTGAGGATGTGCCATGCACGGCGATGAGAGGTACCCTTAAAGATGGTGTGCTCAACAAAGTGGGCCAGTCCGTGGTGGCCGTCAATCTCGTCACGGCTGCCCGCATTGATGGCTAGTCCGCACCAAGCGACCTGGGTGGGCATATTGACATGCACGAGACGCAAGCCGTTGGTAAGAGTATGGTAGGTGATGGACATTAGTTTTTAGTTGTTAGTTTTTAGTTGTTAGTTGTTGGTTTAGAGTCGTGTGTTGATGTGGAGGATGTGCTGGACGAGAAGCATCTCATGGATGTCGGTGCGGCGCACGTCCATGTCATCGTAGTTGGGGTTCTCGCTGCGCAGGACGACCATGTTGGGGTCGGTGTGTCGACGAAGGTATTTTACCAACCTGAAATCATCGAGTTGGACAACATAGATTTGACCCCAATAGATCTGAGTGGGGTTACTCACCTCACGCACGGCGACAAAGTCACCATCCATGATGACGGGTGCCATCGAGTCGCCACTCACGCGGACGATGCGGCAATTAGGGCTCATGTTGGGCAGATTGACCCAACCCACGATATTCTCGGTAGCAAACAGTTCGTTGCGGCCCGACGCACTGCCAGCAGTGGCATCGACATCATAGACGGGAATACCGGTTTGGGGAGCGGCGGCATCGGTCGAGAGCGCCATGCGCGGGTCGGAGGAATCGATGCGCACAGTGGTCTTGGCAAAAGGCAAGTCGGTACCGTCGAGTAGCCATTCCTTGGAGACGCCCAGATTGACCACCAACCGGTTGAGGAAGGAGTCGCTCAGGGGCATGTGGGCATTCAGGTATTTGGACAGGTTGGACGTATCCACCCCGATGCGCTCGGCAAACTGGACTTGCCGCATACCCAGTTCCTTCATCAAATACTTGATTCTTGCAATGACTTCAGCATTTTTTTCTGGTTCCATTGATCTAGATTGTTTGATATGTGTTTTTTAAGTCGCGGCAAAATTACCACAAAAAATTGCATTTTGCAACTTTTATCACATCATAACATAACGTTCCCGCGAGGTCAAATGCTTCACAGGAACGCCATGCTTACTGATTATAGTAGATATTTTTACTTGAGTTGGGCGCCGTCGTGGAAGGCGGTACCCACGGTCGTGCCCAATTGCACGTACTTGTAGCGGGTGGGGTCATAGGTGATGATGTGCATCTTCTCGATGTCGGGATTGCCCTCATCATCAAGATACTTCTCGTCACACAGGACGTTAACGACCTCGGCCACCAGATAGTAGCCCGTGTTGCGGTCCTCGTCGATTTTCTGCTTCACGCGGCACTCCATCGTCATGGGGAAATCGGTGAACAAGGGAGCGTTGACGTTGGGGGCTTTCTCGATCGTCCATCCCGTCTTGGCCATCTTGTCGGGGTCCTTCTTGGCGCTGACGATGCCCACAAAGTCGGATGCCACCATCGTCTCGACCGTGGCAAATGCCACAGTGAACGAGTCGTTGACGGCCAGATTGTCGGTCGTAGCGTGAGAAGAGAGCGAAATGATGATTTCCTTCATGTCCCATGTACCACCCCAAGCGGCGTTCATAGCGTTGGGGCGTCCTTCCTTGTCATAGGTGCCGATGATGAGTACCGGTTGTGGAAGCATCCACGGTTTTGATCCAAAACTTTTCATATTGTTACTTGGTTAAAAGATTAAATAGTCCCAACAAAGGTAGCCATTATTTTGTGAAATACACTACCTTTGCAGAGAAAAAACGCTATTAACACGAGTAAGAAATGACCATACAAGAATTTAGAGACTACATGGCATCGGGGCAGCCGATCGGTGGCGGTTCACCCGTTCACATGATGTTCCACCAGCTATCACAAGAGGCGCTGAAGATCACAGCCGAGATCAATGGCAGCTACCACACGCCCGAACAATTACATGCCCTGCTGGAGCAGTTGTGGGGCCGCGAAGTGCCCAAGAGCGTGGGCATGTTCCCACCATTTTATACTGATTGTGGCAAGAATACCGTTGTGGGTGAGCGTGTGTTCATCAACATGGGGTGTAAATTCCAGGACCAGGGCGGCATCACTATCGACGAGGGAGCCCTCATCGGTCACAATGTGGTGCTGGCGACCCTCAATCACCTGGAGGACCCCGAGCAGCGAGCAGGCATGACCCATGCGCCCATCCACATTGGCAAGAACGTGTGGATAGGTGCCAATGCCACCGTGCTGGCAGGCGTGACCATCGGTGACGGCGCCATCGTGGCAGCGGGAGCCGTAGTGACCAAGGACGTGGCCCCGCGCACCATCGTGGGCGGTGTTCCAGCCAAATTGATCAGGGCTGTCAAGTAAAAGCCATCTTTATCAATTAGTCAAGGGGAATGACAACAAGACTATCCATCAAGATACTGACCATGGCAGTGGCGCTGATGCTAGGCGTGCTGCCGTGCAAGGCGGGAGCCTTTGTCGCCGACTCGCTCAAGGTCGATGGCCAGATGCGGCATTGGGAAATGTATCTGCCCGACGGTTTGCCAGCAGGGGCTCCGTTGGTTGTCATCCTGCATGGTTACGGAGCCGGCATCTGGCGCGAGAACCCGATGGTTGCCGCTGCCGACCGTCACGGCTTTGCCGTGTGCATTCCCCAGGGGCTGAAAGACCCCGAAGGCCAGCCCAGCTGGAATGTGGGTTACCCATTTCAACAAAGCTGGCAGGTGGATGACGTGAAAGCCTTGTGCCGCATTGCCCGTCATGTCCAGAAACGTCACCACCTGAGCCGAAAAAACACCTTCCTCACGGGGATGTCCAACGGTGGCGAGATGTGCTACCTGATGGCCTACAGCAAGCAGGACGTTTTCAGCGCTGTTGCACCCATTGCAGGCTTGACGATGGCATGGATCTATGAAACCAAGCAGGCACCCCACCCTATCCCATTAATGGAAATCCACGGCACCGAGGACCGCGTGTCGGAGTGGACGGGCGACATGGACAACAAGGGAGGCTGGGGAGCCTATCTGCCCGTTCCCGTTGCCATCGGCTACTGGGTGGCACGCAACCGCTGTACCCAAGAGACCACCGAGCGCATCGAGAGCCTAAAGGGGGCCGATGGTCACCCCATCATCAAGCACCACTACAGCAGTTCCACGACAGGCTGCGACGTGTGGCTCTATGAGGTCATGGGCGGCGTGCACTCCTGGCACACAACCGACCTCGACACGGGCGAAGAAGTTTGGCGGTTTTTCTCCCGCTACCTCAAGTAGAGCGAGATATTGAAGACAAGCCCTATGTTTGACTTTGACGGTGCAAACATAGGGCTTGTTTATTATTCCCCAGAAAGGAGTGGGTTTACTTCATCATTTCCTGGACAGCCCGTTCGAGTTGACGGTCATGGCCAGTGAGGTAGTCCTCGGGAGAATTATAGACCTCAATATCGGGAATGAGGGGAGTGTTCTCGCAATAGTTTCCACGCATGTCACGACAACCCACCTGGGGGATGCCAAAGACCAGAGAGCGGTCGATCAACGTCTCCCACCACACGGCAGTCATCGTGCCCGGAACAGGCGTTCCGATGAGTTTTCCGATGCCCAATTCCCTATAGACAAAGGGGAAGCCATAACCATTACTGTAATCGTCCTCGCACACGAGCACACAGGAAGGCTTGGTCCACTTGTTGAAAGGGTCAACGCCCACCTCCTTACCATGAGGCACAAAAGTCTGGTACTGCTTGCCGCTGAGCAAGGTGCACAGGTCATCATGCAGCCATCCACCACCATTGTGACGCTCATCGACGATCACCGCCTTGCGGTTGCGGTTCTTGTCGCTCAACAGTTCACGATACACGGTGCGGAAGCTCTCGCTATCCATTTCCTTGACATGGACATAGGCCAACTGTCCACCCGAGAGGCTATCCACCAGCGCACGGTTGCGATCCACCCAGCGCTTGTAGAGCAGCTCCTGCTGCTCGCCCTTGCTGATGGCCTTGACCGTGACATCAAATCGCTTGGCGCTCTTGGGATTATAAACCGTGATGCGGATGGGTTTACCAGCCTTACCGTCAAGCATCCAGTTGTAGTCCTCGCCAGCACCGATCTCGTTGCCATCAATTTTCTCGATGATACATCCAGTCGTGACACCCGTCTTTTTCACATCAAACGGGCCCCGCTTGATGACCTCTGAAACACGCAAGCCATTGCCCTGATAGGTGTCATCGAGGAAAAGTCCCAGGGCCGCCGTCTTGAGGGTTGGCCCACCAGGATTGTAGCGGGCACCGGTGTGGGAACCGTTCAACTCACCCAGCATCTCGCTGAGCATGTCGCGGAAGTCGTAGTTATTGTTGATATAGGGCAGGAAGCGCTTGTAGTTCTCGCGGTAGCCCTCCCAGTTCACGCCATGAATATCCTCGACATAGAATTTATCCTTGACCTGTTGCCAGATGTGGTTGAAGATGCATTCCCTCTCCTGATAGGGGCGGTAATTGAAATTAGCTTCAAAGTTGACCGGCTCGGGTTTGCCCTTGGCCAGGTCAATCTTCTTGATGCCCTTGCCCGTGCAAACGAAGAGGTTCTTTCCATCCTTGTCCATCTGCATGGAACCGCCGCCCACGCCCTTGAGCACAATCTCGGTCTTGTGCTCACGCAGGTCATGTTTCCACAGGTCCATACCACCCTCAAACGCCGCTTGATAGTAAAGCGTGTCACCACCACGCGACAGAACATAGTCGCCCAAGTGGGAGGAGTTCACCGTCAGGCGCACGATGCGGTCACGGCAATTCTCCAGGTCAAGCTGTAACGGGGCAACGGCAGGCTTGTCGCTGGCACTGTCTTTTTTCTTCTTATTGTCTTTTTTCTTGCTTTCCTTGCCCTTGGCAGCCTCGTCTTGAGCCTTCTTCAACTCTTTCTCGGCTTCCTCTTGCAGGACTTTTTCTTCCTTGCTCATCCTGAAGCGCTCGTATGCATCCAGGTCAAAGAACATGATATACACGTCGTCCTCGGTACCCCAACTGCCATGACTGCGGTATCCCGCACGGTCGCTGGTGAAGATCATCGCCTTGCCGCCGAGGACCCACTTGGCGTTACCCTCGTTGTAGCCACTCTCGGTCAGGTTATGAATCTCACCGTTACCGCTGGCGCTGACCAGCGCGACATCCTGGCTATTCCATCCACCAGTGCCGATGTAGGACGAGAGCAGCCAGCGGCTGTCAGGGCTCCATTGATACCACACGTCGCCATCGCTGTAGGAATAGATGTACTTGCCGTCCATGAGGGTGCGCACGGCCTTGGTCTTGACATCGACGGCACGCAGGGTGGCACGGTCCTCCAGGAAGGCCACGCTCTTGCCGTCGGGGCTATAGGCGGGCTGGATGGAGGTGCGACCCGTGTTGGTGAGCTGCTCCTCGACGAGGTCGGTGGCATAGGTAAAGCGTTTCTCGTCCTTGTTCTTGATGGAGGTCTGGTAGATCTGCCACATACCGCCGCGCTCGCTGTCATAGACGATGCTGCGGCCATCGGGCGAGAAGTCGATGGTGCGTTCCTGCTCGGGTGTATCGGTGATCTGCTTGGTGGTGTTGTATTCCACCGAGGTCACATAGACATCACCGTGCATGACAAATGCGATTTCCTTGCCACTGGGCGACACGCTGATGGAAGTCGCGCCGTCGCGCTTGATCTGGCGAATGAGTTCCTGCTCACTGCGGTCAACAGCGATGGTGATATCGACCCGATGGGGCTCCCCACCCTCGCGCAGGGTGTAGATCTCGCCATTGTAGCCATAGCATAACGTGCCATTGCCAGCCACCGTGAGGAAACGCACCGGATTGTCCTTGTGGCTGGTGAGTTGACGAGCAGTGCCGCCGATATTATTCTGATAGACGTTGAAGGTGCCATCCTGCTCGCTCAAGTAATAATAGGAGTTGCCATCGGGCGCCCAGCGGGGTGTGCGGTCCTCACCATTGAAGGAGGTGAGCCTGGTGTACTTCTCGCCCTGCTTCAACCAGATGTCACGCGTGATGGAACTGGTGTGATGCTTGCGGAAGGGGTCCTCATAGCCCTTGATGTCGTGATAGAGAATGTCACCGCGGGCGTTGATGCTCAGGTCCTGCATGGGCAGGGCTGAGAACAGGCGTGGCCTGCTGCCGCCGGTAGTGCTCACCTGATAGACCTGCGGGAACGAGCGGTCGGCAAACAGAATGGATTGTGCCGTGGGCATGACAGTGGCCTCAAAGAGTACCGTGCCATTATCGAGGAAGCCCAGGGGTGTCTCGTTGCCACTGTCGGTGGTGAGTCGAGTGGGTGTGCCGCCATCCTTATCGATGACAAACACGTCGAGGCTGCCTTCACGTGCCGAGGCAAAGGCAATTTGCTGGCCATTGGGGCTCCACACCGGGTAGGCATCATAGGCCGCATTGGACGTCAGTTGATGGGCTGTGCCGCCCTGTGCCGGCACAGTAAACAGGTCACCCTTGTAGGAAAAAACAATGGTCTGCCCGTCGGGCGAGATGGCGCAGAAACGCATCCACAGCGGGTTGGCCTGTGCCGCGGCACCGAGTGCCATCCAGCAAGCGACCATCAGGGTCAATTTTCTAGTGATAGTCATATTATTAAATGATTTTAATGAGTTTTTGTGCAAATATACACACAATTCCCGACAACCAACGCCCATTACCAAGAAAAGTTCCATCACGGTATTGACCATCACACCTACAATGCCACGCCCATCATGTAGAAAACTCGGGGATATTTTGCCGTATGGAAAAATATGACGTACCTTTGCCAGAACAGAGATAGAAAATATAATGAAGGTAAAGGTTATAGACTACTTGAGAAGTGCGGCTGCGGTTGTCGCTGTAATGTGGGCCATGGGGCTGTCGGCACAGGGTGTCGAGAGCTTTGTGCGGCAGCAAGTGGAGATGTACCCACAGTGCCGGTTGCTAGACCTGTACAAGTCCTGTTTTCAGGACTATATGGGAGCCGAGCACCTGATTGTGGATCGAGGGCAGATGAAAGCCTATCTGGATGACGAGATCGCCAGCACCAGCCCCGACGACCTGTTGCCCTGGTACTATGAGCCCTGCGGAGTGGATGGCAGACACGTGAGGGTGAGTATCAAGGCCATCCATGAAGGGTTCATAACCGAGGAAATGCTGCTCGACGCGTTTGTCAAGAGCGCCAATGCCACCAAGCGTCCTTCGTTGAAATCCT
This sequence comes from uncultured Prevotellaceae bacterium, assembly GCA_947165485.1. Taxonomy (GTDB): domain Bacteria; phylum Bacteroidota; class Bacteroidia; order Bacteroidales; family Muribaculaceae; genus Sodaliphilus. Next base: position 26,624 of record CAMVAP010000023.1, on the reverse strand, counting down.
GGAAAAAGCGATGGCGCAAGATCGTGCGCACCATCGACAAAATGAACCTCGCATTGAAGGACTACCAGCGCGACCGCCAGTGGATTGACAGCGTGCTCTCCCAGGGGAAATATGCCATCAGCCACTCGCCCGACTACCGCGAAGCCTACCATCCCCACTACAGGATTGTGGAACGCAGCATCTTTGAGCAAGAAATCAAGCCGCTACTAGACCGTCACACCCTCGTCCGCAAGCAAGAAGAATGAATATCGAGGAGTTCAGGGAATATTGTCTGTCGCTGCCAGGCGCTACCGAGGCCACCCCGTTTGAGAAATTCTCGCGTGGGAAGTTTACGATTCTTGTGTTCTATGTGAACGGGCACATGTTCTGCTACTTCAATATCGATGATTTCTCGGCTATTACCCTCAAGGGTGACCCCGAAGCCATTGCCGACCTCAAGGAACGGTACCAAGCCGTCAACGACCCTTATAATGGTAACAAGCGTCACTGGATGAGTGTCATCGTTGGCAGCGACGTGAGTGACGAGATGCTGCGCCAGTTGGTCAAAACATCTTATGACCTAGTGAAAAGCCAGTACTCACCACGAGTGAATAAAAGAAATCCCTATTGACTGTTGTCCATGTTTGAGGCGTTGAGCCAGTGCTGTCGTTCCTCGGGTGACATTTTCTCGATAGCATAACGCAAGGCCGTGCGGGGCATCTCGTGGGCATGGCGCTCCAGGAACTGGCATAGCAGATCCATGCCGCATCGCTTGCCCACTTCCCGCAACATCCAGCCGACGGCCTTATGCATCAGGTCATGCGGGTGATGGAGATGCACCTCGGCATATCGCAGGCACCACGACGGGTCTCCCTGCTGGGTGGTCTTCCAGGTACACACCATGCTCATGCGCTGTCGCCACAGGTTGTCGCTGGAGGCCAATTCATCGACGATGGCCCGCTTGTCGCCCAATCGTGATGGCAGCAACAGCCAGTGTCCCAAGATCTTGGGTGCCGAGAGATCAACCAAATCCCAGTTGTTGGCCCGCTCGGCATGATGCAGGTACATCCTCACAATCTCGTCGCGGCCCATGATGGCCTGTTCATCATCGGCCAGCCGCTTAGTGGCCAGTTTCTCAAACCGCGCCACCATCAGCAGCAGGCCGCACAGCCTCACCTCGTGCCAGGGCGACATCAGCAACTCGGGCACCTCCTCAAGAGGCAAGTCACCACCCGTGAGTTTGACGATCTGGCGCGTCTGTGGCACCTTCAGTCCCAGGAACTCATCGCCCTCGCCATACTCTCCCGGTCCCGTCTTGAAAAACCGCATCAACACCTGCCGCTGCTTCTCGTTGCGCAGCGACTCCATATACCCGATAATCTCTCTTGCAGTCATCATAGGCACAAAGGTAGTGATACAAAACCATATTACCCAGTCAGCAATGATTTTTTTGGGCTAATATTTCCTAGTATTGAAAAATGATAGTACCTTTGTGAAACTTTCTAATGAGCATGACCAATATGAATAACACGACGATGGATGCTCCCGCATTGTCTTCAGCAAGAAAGACAATCGTGGGTATCCAATTTCTTTTTGTGGCCTTTGGTTCCACAGTCCTAGTCCCGTTGCTCGTTGGGCTGGATCCCGCCACAGCATTGTTCACCGCCGGTATCGGCACTTTTATCTTTCACATGGTCACCCGCGGTAAGGTGCCCATTTTTTTAGGCTCCAGTTTTGCCTTTATTGCCCCCATCATTTCGGCCTCCCAGCAATGGGGAATGCCCGGCACGCTGGCAGGCATGATGGGTGTCGCGCTGGTCTATTTCGTCATGTCGGCGCTCATCAAGTGGCAGGGCCGTCGGTTGCTTGAGCGACTTTTCCCACCTGTAGTCATTGGCCCGGTCATCATCTGCATCGGTCTGTCGCTGGCACCTGCCGCGGTCAAGATGGCTCAAGAGAACTGGCTGCTAGCGTTTATCTCACTTTTGACATCCATCATCGTGCTGGTCGTGGGGCGAGGGCTCCTCAAGCTGGTTCCCGTGGTGTGTGGCATCATTGTGGGCTATGTGGTCGCCTGGCTGATGGGCTTGGTCGATGTGTCGGCGGTGGGGAGCGCGCCATGGTTTGCCCTGCCGCATAGCATCACTCATTTTCAATGGCCACAGTTTGCCTGGGAACCGTTCTTGTTCATGATACCCGTGGCTATCGCGCCAGTGATTGAGCACATTGGTGACGTGTTTGTAGTAGGAGCTGTAGCCCATAAGGATTTTGTCAAGGATCCAGGCCTTCACCGCACGATGTTGGGTGATGGACTGGCGTGCTTGACGGCAGCCCTGTTTGGAGGTCCTCCCGTCACCACCTATAGTGAGGTGACGGGGGCCATGCAGATCACACGCATTACCGCCCCCTCGGTCATCCGCATTGCAGCGGGCACCGCCATCGTGTTCTCGGTCATCGGGAAACTGAGTGCCGTGCTGCAAAGTATTCCTGGAGCTGTGCTGGGTGGCATCATGATGCTGTTGTTTGGCTCAATCGCCTCGGTGGGCATCCAGAATCTGGTGAACCACAAGGTGGACTTGAACGAGACACGCAACATCATCATCGTCAGTGTGGTGTTGACCCTGGGCATCGGGGGCGCTATCCTGCCGATGGGCACATTCTCGTTGAGCGGGATTGGCCTCTCGGCCCTTGCTGGCGTTATCCTTAACCTGGTGATTCCTGCGACACGGCACGAGAAGGCATAGTCACAGCTCCCAGCAGCTTCAATATCAATCAATGATAACGAGTTAAAAACAATTGTCAATCCCATCATGAGTACCAATAAAAAACAGATCTCACGTATCCGACAAATGGAACGGCGCCTGAATCGCGCCCAGAAAGCCGCCCAGCGACTCGAATCCGCCCTTGACAAGTGGTTGGCCACTATGGATGACATTGCGGCCCTGAACGAGTATTATGGCAGCGAGTTGTGGCGGCAAGACCTGGCTGATGACGAGGCGGGGCTACTGCCCGATGGCTTGAAGCGCGGTGTGCTGAGCGAAGACGGCATCTGGAACCTCCTCGCTGGCAGCAAGGAATTGAAAGAACGCCTGAGTCAAGCCGCACAGCAGTCTTGACACACGTCAATAATTTGTTCCAGTCATTACCATCCTGTACGAGAAGTCAAGAACAGATAAATTAACCCATAAGGGGAGTTCTATAAATTACCTGAATGCTTAAATTATATGTTGACTGTATTTTGCCTCTCTTTGGGCATATTTTGTCTTAGCTTCTTGAGCCATAGCTCGCCATGCTCCTTCAAAGCTAAGCCAAAATCTACTCAAAAATAAATCAAAATCCATGTCAAGCTAATTGATAGAAGTCCCCATAAAATTTCTAGAAAAATGAAAAATGTAATTGTGATTTCAACGAGCCTGCGTCAAGGCTCCAACAGCGACATGCTCGCTGACAAGTTTGTGGAAGGTGCCAAGGCCGCTGGACACAATGTCGAGAAGATTTCCCTGACGGGAAAGAACATCCAGTTCTGCAAGGGCTGTCTGGCATGCCAGCAGTTAGGCCGCTGCGTCATCAACGATGACGTGAACGACATCACGGCACGGGTGCTCAAGGCCGATGTCGTGGCATGGGCCACACCGATTTATTACTATGAGATGAGCGGCCAAATGAAGACCCTTATCGACCGCATGAATGCCATGTACCCGCTAGACTACCAGTTCCGCGACATCTATCTGCTGACCACCGCTGCCGAGGGCGAGGATCACGTGCCCCATCGCGCCGAGCAGGGCTTGATGGGATGGATCGACTGTTATCCCAAGAGCCGATTGGCAGGTCACCTGTTCGCCGGCGGCGTGGGAGCGCCCCGCGAAATTAACGGCAACGATAAACTCCAGGCAGCCTACGACATGGGCCACCGTATCTGATGACGTCATACACTTGAATGTTGAAAAAGCCGAGCAGATGAATCAGTTGACCAAACATCGGCTGGGCGTGATGCTACAACTACTACATCAGCATTCTTGATAAAAGGAAGACAACAAATACAAGCTTATAAAAAGTTGTCACAGTTGCCTGATCATGTTGTCAAGGTTGTCTGATTGAGCAGGCTGTGGATAAAGTCGGCCATCATCTGGTCGTGGCGGCGCACGTCGCGGTAGAGGGCCAACTGGTTGCGGGTGCGGTCCAGGTTGTGGGTGGGATACTTGATCTTGTAGTAGGTGTCGCCATTCAGGTAGTCGGTGAGGAACCGTACGCACTGCATGAAAGGGAACAGCGCCACGGCATAGGGTAACAGTTCCACCTCGATGGGCGTGAGGAACTCACGAGCGGACTCCAGGTAGCCTGTGGTGAAAGCCTTGAAAATTTCCTCGTTGAAGCCCACGCGCGACAGGTCGGGGTCGTCCTCGGCAGTGAAGTTGGCGCCGGTGCGCAGGAAGTCGCCGTAGTCCGAGAAGATGAACGACGGCATCACCGTGTCCAGGTCGATGACGCACAGCACCTGGCCCTGCTGGTCAAAGAGCATGTTGTTGACCTTGGTGTCACAGTGGCAGATGCGTTTGGGCAGGCGCCCCTCACGGTACAGGCGCTCGGCCTGGCACATCTCGCCGGCATCGCGCTCCAGTTCCTCGACGATGGCACGCACCTCGTTTAAACGCCCCGCAGCATTATTCTTGATGGCATCGCATAGTTGCCGCCAGCGCAGTTCCATGTTGTGGAAGTCGGGGATGGTCTCGCCCAACGGCTCGGGCACATCAACCAGCATCTTCTCGAAGTGGCCGAAGGCCATGCCGCAATCGCATGCACTCTGGGGCGTGACGGCCTCGCGGGTGACGGAATCAGGGATGAACACCATCACTCGCCAGTAACGGCCAGCCTCGTCACGGTAATAGGTCTTGCCGTCATGGGCCGGGACAAACCGCAACACCTTGCGGTTGATGTCATCGGCAGCGGCGGCTTCCAGTTTGTGGCGGATGTGTGCGGTCACCACCTCGATGTTGTGTTGCAGCAGGTCCACGTCCTGGAAGATGGCATTATTGATGCGCTGCAGCACATAGTCAGGCACTGTGCCCTCGGTCACAATGCGGTAAGTGTCGTTGATGAGTCCGTTGCCCAGCGGCTTAACCTCCTTGACCATACCCTGTATTTCAAACTGCGCCAGGATGCTGGCTGTATCAATATCGTGCAGCATAGCAGTCATGTCGGTCAGTTGTTCTTTTTATTTTTTCGAGAGGCTTTGGCTTCCTGCTTGGCGACCTTTTCCCAGTACTTGGCTCCTGTGGCCTTGAGTTGCTGGGTAAAAGCTATGGCGGCAGCACGTGTAGCGGCCTCGTCCTCGGGCTTGGCCCAGGCATGGCGGTATCCACGGAAGCGGCTCCACTCGCCTCGGGTGAAGTCGGGTACCTGTACAGGCTTGTTGCCGTTGTTCATCGAGAGGGAGCCCAGCTCAGCCAGACAGCACCATTCGGCCAAGTCATACACGTCGATGTCGAGCGGTAGCCCGTTTTGCAGGCAATAAACCAATCGAGAGTCCATAATGAAGTCCATGCCGCCGTGGCCGCCCACGTCACGGGCCTGTTCGCCATAGCGGCGCACGAGAGGGGAAGTGAACGAATCCAGGAGCGCCTGGGTATCCTCTTTGCTCAGGTAGGAATGACCCGTATATTCCTTGCTGACGTTAACTCCGGCCTTTTTCATCACTTGGGAAGTCAGCGCAAAGCCCTCATTGGGATATTTGTTGACAAAGCCCTTGGTGCCAGTGAGTTGATACATGCGGTTATAGGGTTGCGGCGTCATCACGTTGTGATGGATCTCAATAACCTTGCCCTTCTCGGTGGAAATGAGTGTAGTGGTGTGGTCACCGTTCTTGAAGTCCGGGCAATACTCGCCTGTGCGAGCCTTGAACAGTTCCTGGCCATTAAAGGAGCGGGTATCCATCGCAACGAGCGTTCTCATGCGGTCGCCGCGGTGAAGGTTAAGCACCTGGGCGATGGGGCCCAGACCATGGGTGGGATAAACATCGCCGCGAAACTTGCTGTTATAGTCCAGGCGCCAGCCTAACTTATCGTCAGTACCGCGTTTCCAATACTCGTCCCAATAGGGTGACAACTCGTGGCGGTAGGCTCCCTGCACATAAATCACTTCGCCCAGCAGCCCCCTCTGAGCCATGTAGAGCGAATTGAGTTCAAAGAAGTCATAGCAGCAGTTCTCGAGCATCATCACGTGCAGTCGCTTGCTCTCGCTCAGGTTGATGAGCGACCAGATCTCGTTCATGTTCATCGCCGAGGGCACCTCGATGGCGACGTGGTGGCCATGCTCAAGCGCCTCTCGTGCGATCAGGTAATGGTGAAGCCAGTCGGTGGCGATATACACCAGGTCGATGTCGTTGCGCTGGCACAAGTCCTTGTAGCCATCCTCGCCATCATACACATCGGCGGCAGGCATGGATGCCGCCCGGAGAATCTCCTGGCAAGCATCGGCGCGGCCTCGCTCGTGGTCACACAGGGCCTTCACCTCGATACCGGGAATGTGGGTCCACCGTTCCACAGCATCAGGGCCACGCATGCCCAGTCCCACAAATGCGACCCTCACAACCGGAATCTTCTCAACCGCCAGTCCCAATGCCGACTGCTGCCCGGCAGGACGCTCAGGCACCTGGGTGACAATAGTCCCGTCCTGAATGGTATAAGGCCAATTGAACTGTGCCCATGCGCTGGACGGAAGCAACAACAAGGCTGCTAGAACAAGTGCAAAAAGGTATCTCTGTCTCATGATTCTGGAGTATTGTTTAATCAGTAAAAATCGGTTACAAAAATACGTTTTCGCAACGAGTTTGGCAACAATTCATGCCAATTATATCCATCATAACGCGTTTAATACTCAAACTAACAGGTGAGAATAAAGAAAAATAGAGTTGCAGCAGAAAAACAGTCTTCTGGATTGTCTAGAGTATAGGGCAGCCCTCCAGGGAAGGGCGTCAATGGCACTGGAATGATAAGAAAGACGATACTTGACAGGCTCTACTGCCAGCACTACAGCGAGAAGATTCGTTTGGTCTAGACAACCATCCCTACTAGAAATAATAATCCACTTTGTGCAATTTTACTAGACAAGCGGCGTTTATTATGGCAGAAACACTTAAAACCAGTAATGACGGACAATGAAAACAATGAAACTGACAATCGCTTGTGTGATGCTTGCTATCCTCACCCTCACCTCTTGTAACAACGACAACGATATCGAAATGCGGTTGACTCACAAGCAAAAGGAAACTTTCGGGAAGAACATCACGGGCGAATATACAGGCCGTCTGATTGTCACCTACACCAATAAGGACAGCAAGGTGACGACTGATGAGGCAGGAAATCGCCAAATCGAGGCTTATAGGAAAATCGTGGATAACGCACAACTTGATGTGTCTGGCTACAAGATGCATCATGTCCTCTGGCAGGACTTCCCCGTGTCGCTGCTTGCCAAGGTGGTGGATGCTGACACAACGTTGAGCCAAGCGCTTGCTAACGTCGCACCAGTCACCGTCACAGCCAGTTACGACTTCGGCTACGATACGGACCACTCACACATCGCGTGGGCCTTCACTCCCAACGCGATGCCACTAACGTTGAATTATGGCGGCAAGGACCATCATATCCTCATCGAGTTTAACAACAACAGCCAGTATTACACATTCACCCAGGAAGAACTAGGGCAACCCGAGGCCTTCAGCACCATTGCCAATCAAGGCATCAACCTGCAACTGCAAGCCATCTATGACGGATCCACCCTTGTCCAGCGTTTCGACTCAGCCGACGACAACTACATGCACATCACCTTCAAAATCCCCCGCTAACAATCCATGAGACAATAATCAGCCCACGCTCCCACGCAGAAGCCACTTGCCGACGCAAAAGAAGAAAAATATTGAAAATCGCATGTTTAACTACTAAACGGTACAAATATGGTAGAGTTTTGCAGTACGACTTTCAAAACTTTCACATTTAACGCTTTTGACTTAGTTTAACGCTCGTTTTTCCATCAATGCTGGCTTAATGACAAACAGGCTTTCCATTTCGACACATACTGTGAAGTTGTCAATGTGCATATAGAAACCATCAGAAAATGTATGCTGATTCATCTGTCTGATATGTGTCAATCTCCATAAACATCACAAAATAAATTGGCATATAAGTGACCTTGCCCTTCTGATAAATCTCACGCTCGTTGGAAATGACGGTAGCTGCCTGGATATTGTAATCGGGATTCTTCAGGAGATTGTTAAGGGCACTGTGTACAGTATAATCCTTGCCCGACTTGACTTCTATGGGACGGGCGCTCATTGCAGTATGGTCATCAATTAGGTAATCAACCTCACCCTGTTTGCGATTGTCGTAGTAGAAGAGTTTGTGACCATGGGCACGCAACTCCTGGGCAACAACACTCTCATAGACGGAGCCAAGATTGATGCTTCTCACATCGTCGATGACAGGACGAATGTTGTTGTGATAGAGTAAGCCGGTGAGCAGTCCCACATCATTAAGATATAACTTCAACAGGTTTTTCTGGAGAGACTCGCTCAGTGGGAAATGAGGATTAGATATGGCATGAACCGCCAGAGCAATGCCAGATGAAATAAGATATTCAAACTCCTCTTGGTAATAAGCAAAACGGTCGCCTTCTTTTCCTCGTATCTTTTGGGCTACTATACGCTTCTTTTTGTTCTCCATCTGTGAAGGGATCATTTCATAGATGCGGCGAACTAGCAGTTTCTTGGTGTGTTCCTTTTCGTATTTCGCAGCATCAGCAGCATATAGTTTAAGTATGCCCTCCTGCACCTCACGCACTTTCACAATATTATGCGTGTTAAGGTAGGTATTGACGGCATCAGGCAGTCCGCCAACCAGCAGGTAGCGGTGGAACAAATCTAACACATGGTTGTGGTGCTGCTCTGTAAGACTTTGACGATTCATGTAAGATTGTCGTAATCCGTCTATAGCCTCAGCACCGAAACCATTGGCAATGAGAAATTCTTCGAAGTCAAGCTGGAACATTTCCTTTCGGATAATGCTACCTACGGGAATAGAGGTCGTGTCGTGTAGGGCAATGCCTAACAAACTGCCGCTAGCAATATAGCGGTAGCGTCCATCCTCGCGCAAAAATTTCAACATAGTGAGGAACTGAGGGTAGTGTTGAATCTCATCCAGAAAAACCAACGTATCATCACGGCTGGACAGCTTGTCACCAGCCACCATGCTAAGTGTCAGGTAGAAGTCTTCTTTCTTGTGAATATTTTTGAACAATTGCTGACCCTCATCGTCCTCCACAAAGTTTATCTCGACATAATTCGGGAATAATCGCGAGCCAACCTCACGGATGCTAAACGACTTGCCGACCTGACGAGCCCCTTCCAATATAAGGATTTTGTCAGAATCAGACTTTAAATAGTCCTCAAGATATGATGTAATCTTCCTGTATAGCATGGAATTTACACTTTTCAAATATTTTTTGTAGTAAAAAACTACACTTTTCAAAATCATTTATCACCGCAAAATTACACTTTTCAAATTTTGTCGCCAAGAAAAATCCTAAAAAAGTGCATTATTAATAGATTCAGATAACACTTTGTACCTGACCTTCAAAGTAGATCATAAAATCCCAAATATCAAAGGGAAAGTGCTGAAAATTGCCGAATTTTTCAATGGTTAAACATCCGAAAATACTCGAATTAGCATTCAGAAAACATCCGAAAATACCGAAATTACTTGCCATATGCCGAAGCACGGTATCAATCACCACAGTCCCCTTCATCCCATCATACCCTGCAACCGCTCCTTGATAACGCTCATCACCTCGTTAAACGGAAGTTCATCCTTATACTTTATCTTCTTCAGGTACGATTTCCACATCTTCTGACGTACCTCGTCCTGAGCAAACTCATCACTGAACACCACATGCTCTGCATCTGGCCGCGTCCCTCTATTGGCAAACACCTCAACCACGGCCTCCTTCAGCAACTCATCGTCCACTTTGTCCGCTTTCAGAAGAGTATACACATCAAAGAAATCCTTCATCCTGCTGTTAATCGTACCGCGGTCTATCATCGTTTGGAACTTCTCGGCCACTACCGTCTCAAGCGAATAGGCCTCCACATTCACGGCAGGCAGACCCTCAATCAGCAGCGGATAGTCCAGCTGGGCAGGATGCGGCACAATCACATCGCCAAATCCTACGTCAATCGAAAACGGCTGCACTATCGTATCCATGTGTGCTGTCATATGGACACGAGTGCCATTATACTCCTTCTCCATGGTAATTTCCTCCAGCCATACATCATCCTCACCGCACTCAAACGTAACGCCATCCTCCTCGCACGCTATGCTGCTTATCTCCAGCATAATGCGCTTTATGTTCTCCTTGTCACGGCTGATATGGTCGCCCAGAAAGTCCATGTCACGAGTCGGGCGCGCTGCAAACCGCTCATGAGCAAACAGCAAGGCTCCACCCTTCAGGAAGAAATTCTCCCTGTATGCACTCATTGACAACCTATACAAGAACCTCTCCTGTACAAAGCGGAGCAGAATCAGGTTATAGTCCCCCCCCTTCGTCTTCTGTGCCAGGTTCAACAGCTTAGTCCTGTTCGATTTCCCGTAGTTCTTTATTTCTGCCATAACCATTAACCTTGAATCATTAACCCTTAATCACACCATTACGTTCAGATATTGAGTCATTATCGTTCCAATGCGCATCTTTCCCGCATATTCCGTCAGCCACGCAATATTCCTGTCCTTGCGTCTCAGGTAAGCTCGCAGCACCTCCGTCATCACGTCCATTCCCACCTTGTTCCTGAAACGCACCACGTCACACACCGACCGCTCAATGTCATAGATCCGCAGCTTATGACCAGCCACGTCCGCTTCCACCACGCCCATCTCATAGTATTTCTGTTCCCAGTAGCACAGCTTGATAGGCGGAAATGCCGGCACCACCACCTTTCTGTGCTTCTCCACAGCCACATAGATCGAGCCCGGTATCTGCGTTGTCAGCCCATAGTGCTCCCACGCCGAATAAAGGCACAGCACACCGCCTGGAACTATACGCTCCACGTCCACCATCGTATCTGCCAGTCCGTCCTCTGTGGCATATAGGCCATTTTTCAACCTCACCACATCGCCCGCATCCATAGCCTTACGAACAAAGTAGTATCGCCCCTCTTCGTCAATGTCTTTGGGTGTCAGTATTCCCTTTGTCGATATGTCCATTATACAATTCAGCTTTTTCTTTTTTTGCAAAAGTACGGCTTTTTTTTAAATTAGCCGTAGTTTTTCGCAAATAAAATTACAAATCGCCCAAAATTTTAGAATGACGCAAAAGCACATCTACAACTTAAGATTCGTGCTACTGAATATAAGAGGGCGTGTCAAATTGAAATGGACCATAGTATGTACAGATACATGATGACATGAGAAATTATAAATTTTGGCCACGAGTTCTAGTGAAAGATTGTATCTATATGTAGCGATGTTGAGATGCAATGAATATGATGTATTATTACCGATATAATTCGTAGCGAATGTGTAGCATAATGTAGCAAATAGTTGCTATTGCTATTAAATGAAGATTGTATTAACGTGTTGTGTTGACATAGAAGACGAAACCAATTGATTGCCAATAGACCTCAGCATACTGGCTTGCATCGCAAAACATAGTGAGGCTGTTTCTGTCAATAGCACATTGACGATAATATATTGGACATAGGCAAAACCATTGGTTTATATGCTCTTGATGGTTATCGGCCAGAAAATGGTGAAAAGATTGCGTCGACAACGTCGACACAATTAACTGAATTATATGGTAAGGAATACACAACACACAATCACACCACTGATATCGTTTTTCTATATCCTTAATTGTCCGACGCAAAAGTTGAAGTGTGAATGTTGCGCACATACAGTGTTTTTTGAAAAAAAGTTGCTTACGAACAACACTGCGTGCGTAAAAGATCTACCTTTTGCAGTTATCTAAATAAATGGAAAGAAAAAGATTTATTTAGTCATTTGGCATTATGTTTTTGCATCATATGACTCCAACAAACCTTTGAGACGACCAAGGCGTTTCGGGCGAAATCTATCGATTTTTAGGTAGATTTCGCCCGAAATGTGAATATTTTGGGCGAAATTCACAAATAATCCGATAGGTTTCGCCCGAACAACATAACAGGGGAGAAGAATTGTTGCCATTCAAAAATGGCTATAAGTGACTTCAACTCTTATAGAAGCTCATTAGTAATGACTCTATTGGATCGTTGTAATGACTTCTATAATGAAGTAAAGCGATTAAAATGACACACTGAAATCTTTAGATGATAAACAAGAATACGTTTTTAAACTCAGGAAGTTTGCATTATTCGGTATTCTTTTGTTTATTTGTACTCTAAAACTTGGGGGTGCAGAAGAATGTACTTAAGGCTCTAAAGTTGCTAACCGAAATGGTATTATTATGGATATCCTGTCGCATTTTAGGACGATAGAAGAGCTGACAAAGACACTCTCGCGTGAGCAAAGGTTGCTGAGTGAGATGTTTGAGAAGCGAAAACTGATGAAGTTCTCGCAGGGGTTAGCTTTGGAGCTCGTGGGAGGAAATGAAACCCGGCTCAGGAAACTGCTGGATTATGGTGTGCTGGTAGAAACTGGCAATGCTGTAGAAATCGAGAGCGACTATCTCAATTTCTTCGAAGAAGTACTGAATGTCAACGAGGAAATCAGCGTGCTGAGTGTGCAGGAATGCATCAATACCCTGAAGGAGCATATCGGTTACTTTTTGCAGGAGACTAATGTCAATCGCAAGGCTGGTTATCAGGACAGTGTGCGCCAATTGCTGAAGAAGACAGGGTTCAGGACTCTGAAAAATGTGGTGGACCTGAAACGCAACATGGACAATGCGTACAAGCAAGAACCCAATTACATCATCAAGAAAAAGAAACTTCAAAATCTAGATGAGAAAAGCCATAGTATCCGTTCAATGATACGTGAGTGTGAAAAATTGATGGATAATGAGCACGCTTTCTTCCTGATGGCCAATGACCCACACATGGCAAAGACTTGTAGCGATGTGAAGCATGACTTTGTTGAAGCCTATCATGCCCTGATGGAGATAGACAGGCAAATTATTGTCTATATCAACCAGATTGAACAACAGAACCAACTCTATAAGAAGATACGCAAACTCAAGTATCTGCAAGACCAATTGCTCATCAAGACAAATACCAATCTGGTGCAGACGTTAGAGGACAGAAACCCGCTATGGATGGAATCTCGCCAATATAGTAGAATCAGGCTTTCGTTGGATATGCTCCGAGAGAACGACCAGATAACAAAAGTATTGAGGCGAATTGCCGAGCGCAATGGCTTACGTAAAACAGCCAGAACTGAGGCCGAACCGTTGACAGACGATGACCTGCAAGTCCATGTTCTGCGACTGAAGGAAGTTGATCCTGACGAAGTTTGGAACGCCTTCTCCGCTTCAAGCTATAATCTGTTTGATTTTATATTGAGATACGACTACAAAACCAAGCGAGACATCGAAGACCATGCAACCCTTTTTTGCCAACTGGTCATCTTGCATCCTGACGAATGCAAAATGACAGGCAAGTATGCCATTTACCAAGACATTGAATACCCTATCATCTATGCGAAATAATACTCAACGAATATATGATCGACTGAGCCGTGGGGAATTTCTCTCGGTGGACAGTATTGATACCTCTATCCGCCATCTCTACGAGGATATAGAGGAGAACTTTGACGATTATGCCAACTTTTTCAAAGAGATCGGACTGCAACTGGAGTCAGGCAATGGTTACTTTTATTTCTCTCGTCTAGGGGAAAGCAAGCAGGCTATTGAGCAGAAGTTGGAAAGTTTTTCTAAATGGCTCGACTACCTTGATTTTCTCAAGACTTATAACCAGTCGTTCACTGCTGGTTACCAATTCCGCAAGAGCCATCTGATAGAGCAGATCAGCGTGGATATTGAATTAAAGGAGAAGGCCGGTCATCTGTATAAGAAGTATGATGTGGGGTCCAACCTTGAGATCGTGAACAAACTACTCCAAGAAATGCAAAATATGGGTTATGCCGAGTGCATCAGCGAGCAGGATGAGACCTATAAGGTCACATCGGCATTCCATTATGTGGAGGAACTGGTTAACATGATTCAAATTGCCAACGAAGATGAAGTACCTGAGTAAAATTATATTTATCAACAGTGCCAATATACCTTATGCCGAGATCTCGGTCGACGGCAATGTGCATTTCACAGGAACCCAGGGCGTAGGTAAAAGTACAGTGCTGAGGGCGTTACTTTTTTTCTACAATGCCGACAAGCATCGCTTGGGAATACAACAAGGACAGAAGCCGTTTGACGAATTCTATTTCCGCCAATCTAACTCGTATATCCTCTATGAAGTGATGCGTGAGGGTGGCGCTTATACCATACTTGTGAGCCGATACCAAGGACGAGCCTCATGGCGGTTTATTGATGCTCCTTATCGGCGTGAATGGCTTATCGGTGAAGACAAGCTGGTGCTGAGCGACTGGATTAAAATACGTGAGCGCATCGACAAGAATGTGGCTGTATCTAAAAGAATTGGGTCTGGTGTAGAGTTCAAAGACATCATCTTCGGCAACACCCATGACCACAAATACGCACGTTATGCGTTGGTGCAGAGTGCCCATTATCAGAATATCCCAAGAAGCATCCAAAATGTTTTCTTAAACACTAAACTTGATGCCGACTTTGTAAAAAATACCATCATCCAGTCAATGGCCGACGAGGATTTGCCCATCGACCTGCAAACTTACAGAAGACTGGTCACCAACTTTGAACGGGAATATGACGAGATAGACCGCTGGTATCGTCAGACGCGTGACGGCAAATACCCAGTGCGAGAGCAAGCGCTAAAGATTGCAGAACAGGGACGGGTTATTGTCGCACTGGATCAGCAATTATTAGATGTGTGGCACATGCTGAATCATGCAGTGGCCGAGAGCGAGCACAAGATACCACTCCTGGAAAGCGAATCGACGGGAGTGAAAGCAAACATCGACAAAGAACGCAACCGAGAGAAAGAACTCACAACAGAATACGAGAAGAAGAAAGACTCGCTCAATCAGGAACTTGGTGCCAAGAAAAGCAAACTGAGAGAGATCACCCAAACGAGAAAGGAATTTGAGGCTCAGAACATCGAGGAAAAACTTGCACTTGCCGCCCGTGAAAGCATAATAAGGCAGCAGAAAAACGACCAACAGATGCTATTGGATAATCTGCTGAAAACTCATGCTTCCATTGAGGAGAAGTACAACATAGCACGAGGGATGTTGGAGAACGCCCGTCAGGCATTTGAGAACACACAGAAAGAGGCATACTTTCAGAAACAAGAGGCGCTGCAAAAAGAGCGAAATCGCCTGGATGATGAACGCGCCAAAAGCAGAAAGACGATTATGGATGCTCACAGTGCCTGGAGGCGTGAATCCGATGATCGGCTGCAGATGCTGGTGACAGAGCAAAACAGGGCAGACGCTGCACTTAAGGAACTTCGCCAATGGCATCCCAAGGCTGATGAGATGGAGCAAGTAAAAGAACAACTCCGACAACTGGTCGTGGCTGAAAAAGAGAATGCTGCACATCAGTCGGCAGCAAAAAGTCAAATCGCACAGGTTCAAGCCGAATATGACATGAGAGAGGCAGAGCTGAAACAAGCGAGCCAACGTAAGCAAGAGCGATTGGAAAGAGATCGCATACAGCGCCAAGAGCAAATCACCAGGATTGAGGATTTGCTTTCACGTCTTGATGGGTCACTTTATCAGTGGTTGACAAGCAATGCCGAAGGATGGGAGAATACTATCGGCAAGGTGGTTGACGAGGACAGGATCCTATATGCACAAGGATTGGAGCCTCGGTTAGGCCAAGTGTCAGATAATCTATTTGGCATCAGTCTAAACCTGAATAACATTGACGATGTACATCGCACGCCCGATGATTACAGGGCAGAAAAAAAGGAACTGGAAGGGCAACTGCAAGAAACAAATCAACAATTGTCACAATTGCCAATTATCCTTCAGGAAGAGATTTCAAAACTGAGCAAGAAATATGCTTCACAACTCAATCCACTTCGCCAGGAGGCAACACGGCTCAAGGTCGAGGAGGAACAGTTCCCCTTTAAACGACAGAATTTGCAAAACCAGCTACATCAGTTAGAAATAGAAGAGCAAGAAATGGTGGTTCAGGAAAAGCAAGTTCGTGAACGAGCCAAAAATGAAGCGTTACTCAAAGTGCAGGCCGAAAAAGATGCTCGTGAAAAGAGAGAAGTCAAGAACAAAAAAGACCTCAGCGGCCTTGATGCCGCATTCAATAAATCATCGGCATCACTTGACGAAGAATTACGGGTATTCAAGGAATCACAAAACTCAGAAGCAAAAACTCGAAATCAAGAATACGCTTCACAAATTGCCCAACTTGATGAGCAGCAAAAAGCCGAGTTGGCAGGAAAAGGTGTTGACGTGAAACTACTTGACCAATATCGCAAAGAATTGGCAACCCTCAACGAGTCGTTGAAACAGATAGATGCCGAGCGCCCCATTGTGCTCAGGTACCGTGATGCGGAGCAAAACCTGTTTGCCAAAGAGCCTGAAATCAGAAACAGTATCAAGGATATTGAGCAACAACTTGAAATGATACGTCAGCGCTATGACGATAAGCGGGCACGCATTGAGAAAAAACGACAGGAACTTGAAAATAGACAAAAGGAAATTTACAAAGAATTGACTCACAGACGTGATGGTTTAGAACACTATCACCAAATGGTCGAAAATGAGCATCTTGTGCCTGACACGTTCCTAACAGATGAAAAGGCCGCTGAAAGCAAGCAGGATTGCCAGCAACTATTGAGCCAACTAAGAGGAACGGTAAACCAAAAGCGGGAAACATTTGAAAAACTGAAATCTACGGTTGTAAACTTTAATAGTAATTTCAAACCTCAAAATGCCTTCCACTTCAACACTATGCCAGTGACGGATAGTGATTACCTCCAGATTGCCGTTGATCTGCAGGACTTCATGGACAACAACAAAATCGAGGAGTTTAGAAGGCGTACCAGCGAACACTACAAAGATATCCTAGGACGTATCTCTACTGAGGTGGGCGGCTTGATGAAGCGCAGGTCGGATGTGGATGGCGTGATCAATGATATCAACAGGGATTTTGTGGAGAAGAACTTTGTCGGAGTCATCAAGAGCATCGAACTCAGGGCTAACGAGTCGTCTGACAGGCTCATGAATCTTATCATTAGAATCCATGATTTCACTGTTGAAAATGCGTTCTCAATAGGTGAAATCAACCTTTTCTCTAGTGAAAACCGGGATCAGGTAAATCGCCATGTGGTGGAATACCTGAAGAGCCTTTCTCATCAATTACAGGATGAACAAAACCGCCCGACCGTTTCTCTGAGTGACGCATTCCGATTGCAATTCAGAGTGAAAGAGAATGACAATGACACCAACTGGGTAGAGCGTATCAACAATGTTGGCTCTGACGGCACCGATATCCTGGTAAAGGCGATGGTGAACATCATGCTCATCAATGTATTCAAAAAGAAGGCGGCCAAGAAGAGTGGTGACTTCATCGTCCACTGTATGATGGATGAGATCGGGCGACTTCACCCCAATAACATCAAGGGCATACTCCAGTTTGCCAATTCGCGCAATATCTATCTCATTAACAGCTCACCAACGTCTTATAATCCATACGATTACCGATATACTTATCTCTTGAGCAAGCATGGAGTGAAGACTCGGGTAGATAAATTATTGAAACGAACCAAATAGACTGGAAATCATGGTAATAAACGCATCTTTACAGGCATTGATATCTGGAGAGTGGGTCGCTGCATCAAAGATAAACAGCAAACTACTAAGCGAACTCATGGAGGATGGTTTGCTGTCGGTCAAGTCACATGGTTCAAAGAAATCTTATCGTGCCCGTGACACAGAGGCCTTGAAAAGATTCTTAATCGACAAAGACGAAAAGTATCGCATTCTTGAGGTGGGCACTCCCGATTCCAGAGCCTCGATGGCAACTGAAACTGGTAATTCTAAACTATTAATGGTGCGCTCATGCCCAGGATTCCCTGTGAACAGTTATGAACCTATAGATTGTTTTCTGAGTGGCAAACCATTTGTGGTAAATCCACAAGAAGGTAGTTTCTTGTATATTGCTGACTGGCAAAATTTCACAATTCCTAAAGACGTGATTGTCATAGGCGTTGAAAATATGGAGAACTTCAGAATGATTCGTCATCAAAAGCAGTTCTTTGACGATTATCTCCGTACACATCGATTGACCAGCCGGGTGCTTTTTGTATCTCGGTATCCTCAATCAACTGACCTCAGAAATTGGCTTACGTCTATTTCCAATTACTACCTTCATTTCGGTGATTTCGATTTGGCTGGAATACACATTTATCAGTCAGAATTTGAGCAATATCTAGATCCTTTTCGTACTTCGTTTTTAATCCCCGATGATATTGCATCTCGACTTGAGTCAGGTTCAAGCAAGCGATTTGATGAGCAATACGATCGTTTTGAAAACATCTCATCAGAGAACCAAGAGCTTCAAGAATTAATTAGCTTGATTCGTCAGCATCGTAAAGGGTATGATCAGGAAGGCTATATTGAACAATAACATCATCATTAATCATTAATAAAAAGGAAATGTCAAAATCAGAAGTCAAGAAATATATCAAGTCACTGGAACGCAGTTCTTTGGAAGAATTGGTGATGGACTTGTATTCGGCTCGCAAAGAAGCGAAAGAGTATCTGGAGTACGTGATCAAGCCTAATGATAATGCGAAGTTGGAAGAATACAGGCGAATCATAATCAATGAATTCTTTCCAAGCCGAGGCGAGCCAAAATTGAGGTTTTCGGTCTGCCGTAAAGTGGTGTCAGAATTCAAGTCACTTGACCCATTACCAGAACTGCTAGCAGACTTGATGCTCTGCATCCCAGAGTATGCCAGCCAGGCTGCCGATGAATGGGGCGACATGTGGGAACAATTCTATGATGCAGCCGAGAATAATTTCAAGGCCGCTATGAAGTTTATAAGCCAACACCATCTTCAGAGCCATTACCAAAAACGGATAGACATTATTCTCCAGAATTGCGAGTCATCCGGCTGGGGATTCCCTGACACAATGTGGGATATCTATTATGAGTATTCAGATATGCCAGAGGAATAGAATGATTGACCGCAAAATGCGTTGTATTAGTAAGTTGAATGATGTCTAGTGTTGTTTTTCCAACGAAATCAGATTTTTCTCATGTTGTTATTTAAGGAAAAACGATACTAAAACCAATATAATTGCATAAATATTTACTTTCCGATGCAGAAGATGCAACTAACTGATTGCCAAATAGATGCGAACTAAACGGCACAAATATGGTAGAGTTTTGAAGTACAACTTTCAAAGCCTTCACATTTAACACTTTTGACTTAGTTTAGCACTGAGTCAACATCATCCTCTAGCCTCATAGAAATGATGTCATGTAAACAGGAAGCAGAAGTGTTTCCTCATCTTTTTTCAAATCCTTTGTGTAGATCAGATAACGCCGTTCAACGACATGGGAATACTTTTGGCAGAAAACATCAAGCGACTTATGGGATTTGTAACCTGAAGATTTGACTTCTATTGGGTGAAGCTTGGAGCCACGCGATAGCAGAAAGTCAATCTCATAATTATGTGTTTCGTCTTTGGGCCAAGTGTAATAGAACAGTTTGTTACCAGAGGCAGCCAGCATCTGTGCTATCATGTTCTCATAGACGTAACCCAGATTAGTACTTAGTTTATCATTTAACAGTTTCTGATAGATGATATTCTCGGTATGGTCCTTGTCCCAGAATGCGAGTGTGACGAAAAGGCCAGTGTCCGCACAGAATATTTTGAACTTAGAAATATCCTTGGTCAGTGACATTCCAACGTTCGGCTCGTTGGAATGATAGGAAAAAAGAACCGTTTTGCTGTCTTCAAGGTCTTTTAAGAGTTCAGTCAATTTGTCGTCATCCACCTGGCCAAGAACGGTATAAGGCTTATAGCGGTTGCTCGTCTGGCTGAGCTGAGACGGAATTTCCATAAAGAGAGTTTCTAAACGTCCAGTCTCGTCAAGCTTTTGAAAATCATCTTGGTAAACCTTGATGATGCCACGTTTCGCTTGATCCACCATACTGAAATTGTTGGTCTCAATGTATGCTTTCACTGCTTGCGGCATACCGCCAACCAACATATAAAGTCTGAAATCACGCATCTTGTCACGATGAGCTCTATCCAACGGGAGCCGCCTTTCATAAAAAGTGCGAAGCAGAGGCACCGTTGCTTCGTCACCCAAAGCCCATCGGAACTCTTCATAGTCCATCGGATATAGCGTTATACGCTCCTCCTCGCTAGGAATAGTAATGTTCTTCGTATTCTTTTTGATACTAATGAGAGAGCCTGTCTCAATGTAATCATAGCGGCCATCTTTGACAAGATATTTTATTGCTTGTCGGGCAAGCGGGCATTTTTGCACTTCGTCAAAGATGATGACCGACTTCCGTTCTTTCAACACAACATTATAAAGTGCTTGTAATTGCAAGAAGATGAAATCTTTGTTCATGAGATTGTTGAACAAGGACTTTACTTCATCAGATGCTTCGTTGAAGTCAATAAGGATATAAGAGTCGTATTCGTTCTTTGCGAATTGTTCGACAAGCGTTGACTTGCCGACACGTCGTGCCCCCTCTATCAAAATTGCTGTTTTTCCATTCTGGACTTGCTTCCATTCAAGAAGGCGGTCATACAGCTTTCGTTTGAAAATTCGCTCCATCGCCAATATAGTTACCTGATTACGAACGCAAAGATAGTGCCTTGGCCTGGATTACGCAAATGTTTTTGATAAAAACCTACGAAAATACCGAAATGTTTTCTGGGAAAACCTACAAAAATACCGGAATTATTTGCCGATGCAGAAGTGGGTGAAGATTTCGGAGAGGATGTTGTCGGTGGTGATTTCGCCGGTGATTTCGCCTAGCCAGTGGAGGCATTCACGGATGTCCTGGTCGAGGAGGTCACCGGTGAGGCCGCTGTTGAGGCCGTCGATGGCGCGGGCAATGGCGTCGCGGGCGCGGGTCAATGCCTGGTAGTGGCGGGCATTGGTGACAATGACAGCGTCACTGCCCACTTCGGGCATGGCGGCTGTGGTGACAATGAGGTCTCGCAGCTGCTCGATGTCGTTGTCGCTCTTGGCACTGATAGCCAGGACTGGTGTGTCGCTCGGCAAGAGGTCTTTCAATTCACTCCTGGCGGCGACATCGTCGTCAAGGTCAGTCTTGTTGAGCACGGCAATGAGTTGTTTGCCCTTGCAGCGGGCAAAGATATCATGGGCCATACTGATGTCGGCGCTAGTAACGTCAACAACCCAGAGCACGATATTGGCCTTGTCGATGGCTTGCCATGAGCGTTCAATACCCATCCGCTCGACGGCATCGCTCGATTGACGGATTCCCGCCGTGTCGATAAATCGGAATAATGTGCCTCCCATGATCACGGTGTCCTCGATGGTGTCGCGAGTTGTGCCATGCAGGTCGCTCACCAGTGCGCGGTCATCCCCCAGAAGGGCGTTCAGCAAAGTTGATTTACCGGCATTGGTCTGTCCCACGATGGCGACGGGCATACCATTGCGTATAGCATTACCGTCCCGGTAACTGTCGGCCAGGCGGCTAATGAGTGTATGGATCTCATGCGCTAGCGCGGTCACCTCGCTGCGGTCGGCAAAGGTCACATCCTCCTCGCTGAAGTCCAGTTCCAACTCGATGAGTGATGTGAAGTGCAGCAGTTTGTCGCGCAACTGCTTCAACTCGTCGCTATATCTACCCCGCATCTGGCTCATTGCCACATGGTGGGCGGCACGGGATTGCGCCTCGATGACATCGGCAACGGCCTCGGCCTGTGAAAGGTCCATGCGACCGTTAGCAAAGGCGCGACGCGTGAACTCGCCGGCTGCGGCATGGCGACATCCGGCATCTATCAACGTCTGTACAGCCTGCTGTTGAATCCATGTCGAGCCGTGGCAGGACAATTCCACCACATCCTCGCCCGTGAACGAGTTGGGTGAGCGAAAGAGCGTCAACACCACTTGATCGAGGATGTCGCCGGCAGTGTCGGTCAAGCGACCCACATGGACGGTGTGTGAGGGCATATCGGCAAGGGGCTTACCCTGCCAGCGGCGTTGAACGATGTCGAGTGCCTGGGGTCCACTCACGCGGATGACGGCAATACCACCCCTACCCTGCGGTGTGGAAACGGCACAAATGGTGTCACCCGTGAGACCTGTAAGTTCTGTAATATTCATCGGCTTGGATAGTATTTAGGCCAGTCTTTAATATTCTGCTTGCTCTCGATAACGTTCTCTACATTGTCCTCGAGCGAGGCGAGGAAGTCATATCCCGTGAGGGCCTCCACCCTGTCGATGGTGGTCGCATAATTGGTCCAACTGTTAGGCAGCTTCTTGTTCTCCATCACAAAGGCGATGGCCCGGTTCTGCTCAGGAGCATAGACGACTTTGAAGAAGCGCTCAGGTACGGCAATGTCATTGTGTTTTCCTATATGCTTCATATTGTTGGTCAGGACAGGACCCGTAAACACAATAAGCCTCTTGGCCGTGCGTGACCACTTGTGCACGGCCTCCTCGACGTGGCGCCACTCGCCATCGTTCATCTCGTCGAGTTGCGGGCAGATGTTGGTCATCAAGAAGCACTGTGCCATCGCCGTCTTGTCCCAGCGCATATCCATTGCTGGAGCCATGTGGCCACGGGTGTAACCACTCTCCTTATAGTCCCACCAGTCGGGACAACCCTTCACGTCGTGGTCGCGCTCAAACTTGTAGTTGGCGCGGTTCTCGGCATCACGCGAGTCGGCCATCGACGTCATAGTGTTGGTCAACTCGTATGCCACGCAGTTGGGCACACGATAATACTTATTGAAATACACCACAATCGACTTATAGCGCACCGTCTGGTTGTCAAGCCGCTGGGGCAGCACCACGTCGAGCAATGACGCATCGCCCGTCGATTGATACTCCTTGCCCTCATCCTTGGGCGCCTGTGCGGTATTTTGCTTGATGGGCAACTCATCGTTATAGGCGCTCTTGTAAAACGAATTCTTGTTGTCAAGTCCTTTATAGCCGAGCAGCAACACGACTATAGCCCCAATCAGGTATAATATCCTCTTCTTGTTCATCTCGTCAATATTTTCAATGTGAATTTCACAAAGTTATTGCCACTGATCGTTTGTCGGCACAAAGTTAATTCATTTTGACGTAACAAACAAACTGGCGGCTTGCAATAACGCAAACCACCAGTCGATATCATAAAAGTGAACTTGGTCACCCCTGCTATTCCCAGTCCTCAACTTTACACTGGTGCTTGGGGATGGCGCTCGAGAAGGTGAGGCCGGTGCGGTGCTCGACCTCGGCAACGGTGACGGCATATTTGCTAATATTACCTGGGCAGGGACGGTTGTCGTAGATGAAGGCGATGGCACGACCCTGGTCAGGGGCATAGAGGACCTTGAAAAAGGCATCGGGGACGGCAATGTTTTGCTTGTTCTTGCCAATCATTTTGCGATTCTTGCCCATGATGGGACCCGTATAGACCATCAGGCGCTTGTCGCGCTTGGCCCAACGGTGCACCTTTTCCTCGAGTACACGCCAGTGGTCGTTGTTGAGTTTGGTGTCCTGCGGGCACATGTTGGTCATGTAGAAGCACTCGGCCATCGTCGTCTTGTCCCAGCGCATGTCCATCGCGGGGGCCATGTGTCCACGGCTGTAGCCACTGCCGCGGTATTCCCAATTGTCGGGGCAGGACTTGACACTGGCGTCCCTGGCATAGTTGTAGTTCTTGCGGTTCTCGTGGCCAGGGGCATCGGTCATTGAGACCATGGTGGCCGTCAGTTCGTAGGCGACACAGTTGGGGATGTGCAATGCGGGATTGAAGTTCACCCTGATGGCCTTGTAGTTGATGACCTGGTTGGAGACACCCTTGGGGATGGTCACTGCCAGCAGGGCATTGGATCCCTGTTGCTGAACGGCAGCGGTCGAAGCGGTCTTGCCGATGGTGGGGACGGCTACCAGGGGCGAGGCGATGGCGCTAGATTTTCTGGATTTCTTGGAATCTCTAGACTTCTTGGCCTTTTTAGATTTTTTCTTCTTACTCTTGGCTTGGGCGCTCCACTGGGTGGTGATTGGGCTATCGCCCAACACTTGCGGTGGCAGGGCTCCGCCCATGACCATCGCTGCTACGAGAATCCAGATTTTAACTACTTGCTTCATTGTGTTGTTGTTTCTACTGATGGCCGTGACGGGAGTCACGGCATACTTTAACACTGATAAAAAACGACGCTAGAAAAGCGATGCTATCAATTGAGCCAAGCATCGAGGTTGACGGGGCTTTCCAGGCGGTGCTGTTCCGTTGCAGGCAGATAGGGAAAGAAGTCCATGCCCGTCACGCTCTCGACCTCATCGATGCTCACCGCATATTGGCGCAGGCGGCCACCACTGTGGCCGTTAGGATAGATGAAGGCGATGGCACGCACGGGTCGCACACAGGGGGCCAGCACGACCTTGTAATAGCTGCTGGGGACTGGCACCCTCCCGCCGGCCAGCGTTGTATCGCTGGTGGCGACAATGGGGCCAGTGAAGACGAGCAGAGCGCTGTCACGCTGGGTCCACTCGCGCAATTTCTCCTCCAGCTTGGCCCAGCCGCCCTCGTTCAGGGCCTTGTGCATGGGGGCAACATTGGTCATCAGGAACGACTGTCGCATGGCCGCCTCGTTCCACTTGAGGTCGGCAGCAGGCACCAGATGGCCTCGATCGAAACCACTGCCAGCATAATCACCCGGCAATGGGCAGCCTTTCACACCAGGGTCAGCCGTGAATTCGTTGCCACGCTCTGCTGTTCCGTTGAGCTCGCCGCGGGTGAGCTCATAGGCCGCGCAATTGGCGATACCACGCCCGCTGTTGAAGTGTATCATAAAGGCATCATACCTCACCAGCGTGTCGTTCATGCCGCGGGGCACGCCGACGGTCATCAGGCTATCGCGCCCGCCCTCGTTCAAGGGTACCAGATGTGGAGCATTGTTGTTCATCACAACCTTGCATAGCAAAAAGCATACCAAAGCCACCGTCAAGCCCCACAAGAGGAACCTGACGGTGTCGCCCCACCGTTGCCACAACCGCTTAATCTGCTTGTTCATAGTCACAATTACTCTTTCAGCCTCATTTGTTCTTTTTATGCAAGAAAGAAAAGAGAAAATGAGTACCGATACAGCCCAAGAGAAAGCAGATGATGGCAATTGCCTGAAGTTTGCTTTTTACAGGGCAGACGCTGAAGGTTAAGGCAATCAAAGCAAATTCGACAGCGAGCACACGGTGCCTTCTGATGAGCAGCTTGAACTGTTCGGCATTGGTGATACTATCCGATAAAGCGACGGAGAAGACGGACATCGGATGGTAGGCCAGTATGAGTCCTGCGATTGCAACGATGAAGAAGCACAGATATTCTGGCAGAATATCTGTACGCTGTTCAAACGTGTGGGTGGCTACCCCAACGACTACCGAGCAGACTAGAATCAAGGCCGTTGCCATTTCAAAGGCAGTCCCCTCGCGTGTGCGCTGCACCTTTGTCTTCTCAAAAGCCCGTTGTATTTCCTCTTTCTCTCTATCTACTTTGGGTGTGGGGCTGTTGACATAGAGCACCAAAGCAGCAAGACCAATGATGGCTCCAAATATAGATGCGACAGTGTCATCAATCACGCCAGTTGAAAAGAGTACCAGAATCACAACCAATGCTACGGCGACAATTAAGGTTGTCAGTTTATATGATGAATTCATTCTGTTCATAGTCGTGAAAAATATAAGGTTGATGATTGTTATTTGTTCTTTTATTCACGTTTCTTGTCAAGTCCACCAAAGAAAAATCCAATGGCAATTACCGTAGCCAGACTGATATGTCCCCTTTTGAATCCGACCAAAGCAAGGACTAACGCGATAGCAGAACCGTAAAGTAGCGAGTAATACAAGGTATTCAATCCCTTATTGCCAAACTAGGTTTCATTGCTGTCGTCCTCCTGGTTATCGGGTTGACTTTTTTTCTTCTTGGGCAGACGGCGGGCCTTGCGCAGCGCCTCGGTGATGATCCACTGCAACTGGCCGTTGGTGGAACGGAACTCGTCGGCTGCCCACTTCTCAATGGCATCCATCGTGTCGCTATCGACACGCAAGATAAAACTCTTTGTGGCTTTCTTTGCCATAGTCTGCTGGATTAAGTTTTCAGTTATCAGTTATCAGTTTTCAGTTATCAGATGAATGCGGATGCCACTGAAAACTGAAAACTGAGAACTGAGAACTGATAAAGATTAGTTACATATTCAGGGTGCCGGTGTTGACCACGGGCTGGGCCGACTCGTCGGCGCACAGCACCACGAGCAGGTTGCTCACCATCGAGGCCTTCTTGTCCTCGTCAAGTTCAACGATGCCATCGCTTGAAAGCTTGTCAAGAGCCATCTTCACCATGCTCACGG
>CAMVAP010000022.1 GCA_947165485.1 uncultured Prevotellaceae bacterium | reverse complement strand
AAACCAAAGTTAAAGTGATTCATTTAGTTGGTTTGCAACATAGAAGAACCGTCCCCGTGTCCCGTTTGGTGGTTTCGTGGGAAAATTGTATCTTTGCGTCGTTATGGCTGGTGTTTATGTGCATATTCCGTTCTGTGCGAGTCGCTGCTCCTATTGTGACTTTTTCTCGACATTGCGTCGTGAGGAGATGGGTGACTGTTATGTCGAGGCTCTGCTTGCCGAGGCGGCATTGCGTCGCATGGAGTTGCGAGGCGAGGCGGTCAAGACGCTGTATGTGGGCGGTGGAACTCCGTCACAGTTGCCGTTGCCATTGTTCGTGCGTCTGGTCGATGGCCTGCGCGAGGGCTTGGGCTTGGACACGGTCGAGGAGTTTACCGTCGAGGCTAATCCCGATGATGTGACCGGCGAGTGGTGTGCTGGGATGGTGTCGCTCGGTGTGAATCGGGTGAGCATGGGTGTGCAATCGTTTCAGGATGATATCCTGCGTTTTATCGGGCGTCGCCACACGGCCCGCCAGGCTATCGAGGCTGTTGATCGGTTGCATGATGCGGGTATCAATAACGTGAGCATCGACCTCATCTATGGCTTGCCGGGGCAGACGGTGGAATCATGGTCACGCTCGGTGGATCAGGCGGTGGCACTTGATCCGCAACACGTCTCGGCCTATGGCTTGACCTATGAGGAAGGGACACGATTGTGGCATCAGCGTGAACGTGGGGAGGTCATTGAGGTGCCCGAGGAGCAGTGTGTGGAGATGTATCGGATTCTGGTTGATAAACTTCAAGCTGCTGGATTTGAGCACTATGAGATTTCCAACTTTGCTTTGCCTGGTTTTCACTCACGCCATAATTCGGCCTACTGGGACGAAACGCCATATTTGGGCCTGGGAGCCGCAGCTCACAGTTATGATGGTGTCATCAGGCGATATAACCCTTCGGACTTGAAAATGTACATCGACAAGGTGATGAGCGGTGAGACGGCTTACCAACAGGAGCAGTTGACACGTTGGGAACGATATGACGAGCGGGTGATGTTGGGATTGCGGACTGCACACGGTGTGGATGCCGATGTCCTGCGTCAGGAATTTGGTGACGAGGCGTGGAGGCACTTTGTTGATGTGGCAGAGCGTCACATGGCCCTGGGCAATCTTGAGAAGAAGGCGAGCCGCTATGTGTTGACAAGGGATGGTGTCATGTTGAGCGACAGTGTGGTGCGTGACCTCATGTGGGACGCTTAATGGCCTTCATCGAGTATGTCCTTCAATAGTTGAGCCAGTGGGGCATGGGACGTTTGGGCGGCTTCGTGCTCAAGGATGGCTCGCAGGGAATCATTCAACTGTACTTTATCCAGTATAATCAGGTTGAGCAGGAGGCGGTAGCCTGTGTACTTGACAAGAGGCTTGTCTTGTGAAATGAGCTGCCTGAACAGCGCGTCGCTGCCATCGATATGCCGCAATAGCTTGTGGCACAGGTTGTCGGCCACCTCTACGGTCTCTACCGATTCACACCACTGTTGGGCTTCGGCCTGGGTCATGAGTTGAGGTGGGTAGAGCATGGGGGCTGCCAGTCGGCACTCACGGGAATTGGTGTCGGTCCACAGGTGCCGCGCCACGAGAACACGGGTCTCGTCATCGGGCATCGTGGTGCTGGCGTGGCGCATGATGCTGACGACATCAACCAGCAGGCAACCCATGATCATGGAGTGGGGGTCGCCCGTGCTGCGCAATTTGTCGGCGATGATGCCGTTGCGAAAGGCAAAGAACTTCTTGCGTATAATCCTGGAATACTCGCTTAGGGGTGTTGCTGGAGTCATGATAGCTTTGACGTTATGTGATAAGTGATTGGGTGATCATTTCAACTTCTCGGCAAGAAAATGGCCAGTGTAGCTCGCCTGGCACTGGGCAACCTGCTCGGGAGTGCCCTCGACGACGATGTTGCCACCCTTGTCTCCCCCCTCGGGTCCCAGGTCGATGATATGGTCGGCACACTTGATGACATCCAGGTTGTGCTCGATGATGACGACCGTGTGGCCGTTGCCGATGAGCTGGTCAAACGAGCGCATCAACGTGTTGATGTCGTGGAAGTGTAGGCCCGTGGTCGGCTCGTCAAAGATGAACAACGTGTTGCCTTGCCGTTCACCGCTCAGGTAGTAGGCCAACTTGACGCGCTGGTTCTCGCCGCCCGAGAGTGTGGCCGACGACTGTCCCAGCTTGATGTATCCCAATCCCACGTCCTGTAACGGCTTGAGGCGACGCACGATTTTATATTCATTATAAGTGTTGGTCTCGCCAAAGAACTCGATGGCCTGGTTCACGGTCATGTCGAGGATGTCGCTGATGGTTTTGTCCCTGAAGATCACGTCCAGAGCATTGCGGCTGAATCGCTTGCCATGACAAGCCTCGCAGGTCAACGTGATGTCGGCCATGAACTGCATCTCGATGGTGATCGTTCCCTCGCCCTTGCACTCCTCGCAGCGGCCTCCAGGCGAGTTGAACGAGAAGAAACCGGCATTATAGCCCATCTGCTTGGACAGTTGTTGCTGGGCAAACAGCTGGCGTATCTCGTCAAATGCCTTGAGATAAGTGGCAGGGTTGCTGCGAGTGCTCTTGCCGATGGGTCCCTGGTCGATGAATTCAACCGCTTGCAGGCGGGTCAAGTCGCCCCCGATGCCGCTGTGACTACCCGGAGCCTCGGCTGTCTGGTCATAGTTGCGGGCCAGGGCGGGGTAGAGAATCTTGCCCACCAGGGTGGATTTGCCCGAACCGCTCACGCCCGTGACCACCGTCATGACACCCAGCGGGAATTTTACTGTGATGTTCTTGAGGTTGTTGTGGGTGGCCCCCTTGACCTCGATGTATTGGCTCCACGGGCGGCGCTGACGTGGCACGGGGATGGATAACGTGCCGTTGAGGTATTGGGCCGTGTAGCTGTCGGTTGCCTTGCCCAGGTCGCTGACGGGTCCCTGGAAAGTGATGCGCCCGCCATTGCGTCCCGCCTCGGGTCCCACGTCGATGAGGTAGTCGGCGGTGCGGATGATGTCCTCGTCATGTTCGACCACGACGACGGTGTTGCCCAGCTGCTGTAACATGCGCAGGACGTGAATCAAGCGATGGGTGTCGCGCGGATGCAGGCCGATGGATGGCTCGTCAAGGATATATACCGAGCCGACCAGCGAGCTACCCAGAGCCGTAGCCAGATTGATGCGTTGACTCTCACCGCCCGACAAGGTTGATGACAGGCGGTCAAGTGTCAGGTAGCCCACGCCCACCTCGCACAGGTAGTCGAGCCGTGAGTTGATCTCGGTGAGCAGGCGTTTGGCTATCTGGGCATCGGTCTGGTCAAGTTGCAACTGGCCAAACCATCGTGAGAGCTGGTTGACCGGCATCCTCACCATCTCGCTGATGGTCAAGCCGCCCACCTTGACATAGCCTGCTTGTGGCTTGAGGCGTGTGCCGTGACAAACGGGGCATACCGTCTTGCCGCGATAGCGGGCCAGCAGCACGCGGTACTGGATGGCGTAGGATTTGTTCTTGATCCACTCAAAGAAACCGTCGATACCCGGCCACGACTTGTCGCTCGTGCCGTGCCACAGCAAGTCCAGGTCCTTGGGGCTCAACTCATTGTAGGGCTTGTGAATGGGAAAATCGTGCCGGGCGGCCACATGGATAAATTCACGTTTCCACTCGCCCATGACCTGTCCTCGCCAGCACATGATGGCGTCGTCATACACCGAACGCCCCCGGTCGGGCACCACCAGGCTCTCGTCAATGCCGATCACGCTGCCAAAGCCCTCACACGTGGGACATGCTCCCAGCGGATTGTTGAAATTGAACATCAGGTCGCTGGGCTCCTCAAATGTCATTCCGTCCAGTTCAAAACGCTTTGAGAAACGGTGCTCGACCATTGCCCCGTCCTGCTCCCACACCACAATGATGCACTCGTCCTTGCCTTCATAGAAGGCCGTCTGCAACGAGTCAAGCAGTCGCATCTCGTCATCCCGCTGGTGGGTCACCGCCATGCGGTCGATGAGCAGGCGGTAATCGGCAGGATCCAGGTCACCGTCAAGGGCTATGACCTGAGCAATATCGACAAATCTGCCGTCACGGGTCATCAATCGCGAGTAGCCGCCCTTGGCTAGGATGTCGAGCTGGGTGCGCATGTCTCTTCCCTCGGGCACGATGACCTCGGTGAGCAGGGCCAGTCGCGTCCCGTCGGGATAGGAGTTGATGCAGTTGATCACGTCGCTGGACGTGTGCTTCTTGACCAGGTTGCCCGAGATGGGTGAGTAGGTCTTGCCCACACGGGCAAACAGCAGGCGCAGGTAATCATAGATCTCGGTACTCGTGCCCACGGTGCTGCGCGAGTTGCGCGTGACGGTGCGCTGCTCGACGGCAATGGCGGGCGGCAGGCCGCGGATGAAGTCGCAGTCGGGCTTGGACATGCGCCCCATGAACTGGCGGGCATAGGATGACAGGCTCTCGACATAACGACGCTGCCCCTCGGCATAGAGCGTGTCGAAGGCCAGCGAAGACTTGCCCGAGCCCGATAGACCCGTCACCACGACAAATTTGCCACGAGGTATCGTCACGTCAACGTTCTTGAGGTTGTTGACGCGTGCACCCTTGATGATGATGTCGCCTGAAGTAGCCATTGCTGATAAATTGAGCCCGCAAAGGTACAATTTTTTCACGAGAAAAACAAATCTTTTACTTTGCCCCCAGCTACCGCGCCAAAAATTGTTCTGGAACAGGTTGTAGCAAAACTAGGGTGAGGACGAGGTTGTGTCATAGATACTGCATCGTGCTTTTAAATCGGCTTAAGGCCTACCCGTGCGTGGATGATGAAAGCGAAAAAGGAGTTTTTTTAGAAAAAAGTTTGTCCGAATGAAAAAGATAGTGTAATTTTATTGCCTCAAATGTGATGAATGCCGCATCTCATGGCACGATAATTGCAGGTTGAGACCATACTAGAGCATTATTAATTCTTAAATTTTCAGATAGATATGAAACCAATTAACATTGTTATGGCAGTTGTGGGCGGTGCAATCGCTGGCGCTGCAGTGGGATTGTTGTTTGCTCCCGAGAAAGGTGACGATACACGCAAGCGCATTGCCGATGTGCTGCGCGAGCAGGGCGTGAAGTTGAAAGGCTCCAAGCTGGACAACCTGGTTGACGATATCGCCGACGTGATGAAAGATTAATAATAACCTGATTAAATCTTTATAAAGAAATGAGAGGATTAAGTTTATTGTATGCCTTCCTGGGTGGCGCTCTGGTCGGCGCATCGGCAGCTATCCTGTTTGCTCCTGAGAAAGGCTCTGACCTGCGCAGCCGCATCAAGGAGATGCTCAAGAAGAACGGCATCGACTTCAGCGACGATGAGGTGGAGCAACTGGTGAAGCAGATCAGTGCCCAGATCGAGGACTGACAAAATTACACGCATCCATGACAGGCGGTGTGACACAGTGATGACACGCCGTCTGCCATGGGCTTGTGTATAGTACCGTCGTTATGAACGAGATAGATTATAAGAAACTGTTAACCGAGGCGCGCAAGTTCTTCACGCTGGAGTGGAACTACACCAAGCTCACAGCGGTCGAGAAGTTGGCTGTGCTCTTGTCGGCCATTGCGTTTGTCGCAGTGGTGTTTATCATCGTCACATTTGTGGTGTACCACCTGTTTGCCGCTCTGGTGGCCGTGTTGACCACGGCACTGGACAGCGCGTGGGGCGCCAACTTGATAGCAGCCGGTGTCTTGATTGTGCTGCTGCTGGTGGTGTTTGCCTTCAAGAAGCAGCTGATTGTTGATCCCGTGGCTCGATTTGTGAGTAAGTTGTTTTTAACACCCGATGACAATGAATAGTAGCATTGATTCCAATAGCACGGTGGTGAACCCGCCGATGGATGCGCCCCGTGAGTGGCGTGGCATGACCCTCGACGAGTTGAGGAAAGCACGTGCCAGAGCCCTCGTCAAGCGTGAGGTGGGGCGCGCGGCATTGCAGTATGATGTCGAGGGCGTGAAAAGTAATTATGCCTCCAATGGCATCAGGGCGCTCATGTTCAGGCCTGGTACGGTCAACCACTTGAAGACTGCCGACTATCTGGTGCTCGGTTTCAGGATCACCCGATGGCTCATGAACATGCGCGGCAATCGCCGCCGCCGTTGATGACGCCTTGTCCTGCACGGTGATGGGGCGCTTCTTATCAGATTTTGGCAATTTTTAAGTGGAAAAGTCACTTTTTTTTGAAAAAAGATTGTTGTTTTTTTGATTTTATCTATATTTGCAGCCCGAAATCTGATGATTTCACACGAGAGAGAATATTCCAATTAATGACATTAATTAAAATAAACTGCCTATCGACAAACATTACTCATTATTAACCAAAAATAAATAGTAATGAAGATTTACAAGGACAAGAGCGATGAGCAACTTATTTCGTTGTATGTCGATGGCAACAACGAGGCCTTTGATGCGCTGCTGGAGCGACACAAGGACCGTGTTTTCATGTACATATTCCACGCCGTGAAAAACGAAGGCCTGGCCAATGATATTTTCCAGGACACCTTTGTGAAAGCCATCATGACCATCAAGCAGGGACGATATGTCGAGAACGGGCATTTCCCCGCTTGGATCACACGCATCGCACACAACCTCATCATCGACTATTATCGCCAGGTAAAGGCCGAGAACCTGCAATCGACCGATGACACCGATGTCAATATCCTTAACCGCAAGGAACTGTCGGATTGCACCATCGAGGACAACCTGGTGACCAGCCAGATACACGATGACGTGCGGCGCCTGGTGAAATGCTTGCCCGAGAACCAGCGCGAGGTATTGGTCATGCGTTACTACAAGAACATGAGCTTCAAGGAGATAGCCGATACCACGGGCGTGAGCATCAACACCGCCCTGGGTCGTATGCGCTATGCCATCCTGAACATGCGCCGCATGGCCGAGGAACATAACATCGCCCTCACGATGTGATTTTTCATCACATCAGCCAGGGTGGAATGCAACAAGCACAATAAATACATTCAGTTGCTGGTCAAGGCCGATAGGTATTTATTGTGCTTATCTTTTTCATTTTAAATAGAATGATTTCTTTTTTATGCGATTTTCGGCATGAAATTTTGTCTATCGTGTGAAAAGTAGTACCTTTGCACCCGCTTTTTGAGAATTAAACATTTAACCTACAATAGAAAACAATTAAATGAACGTAAGTTTTGAACAGATTGACGCGGTGAACGGACTGCTCACCGTTGACATTAAGAGAGAAGATTTTGCCGCTGATGTGAATAAGGAAGTGGCAAAGATGGGCGTGCGTCACCCGCTGAAGGGCTTCCGCCCCGGTAAGGCTCCCAAGAACTTGTTGATGAAGTTTTACGGTCCCAGTGTCACTGCCGACGTGGTTGACCGCATGGTGGGCCGCGCGATGTATGACTACATCCGTGAAAACAAGCTGCAAGTGCTGGGCGAACCCCTGCCCAACGAGAGCACCAAGGTGGACTTGATGAATGACGAGGAGATGTCCTTCAAGTTTGATCTGGGTATTGCTCCTGCTATCGAACTCAAGCTCAACAAGCGCATCAATGTGCCCTATTATAATATTGAGGTAACCGATCAGATGGTGGACGACGCCATCGCTCATGACCGCAAGCGCCTGGGCACCCTCGTGGATGGCGAGGTGAGCGACAAGGAGTCGATGCTGCGTGGCTCGATGATTGAGCTCGACGAGCAGGGCAATGACAAGGAAGACGGTATCAAGGTGGAGCGCACGGTGATCTCGCCCCGCTACCTCGCCGATGATGACGAGGCCGCCAAGTTTGTTGGCGTGAAGGTGGGTGACACCTTTGTGTTCAATCCCCACAAGGCCAATAACGGCAACATCGCCGAGCTGGCCGCATTGCTCAACGTGGACCGCAAGGATGCCGACGTGAAGAGTGACTTCCGCATCACCATCGAGGAGGTAAAGGTCAACCAGGAGGCCGAGATGAACGAGGAGTTCTTCAAGAACGTGCTCGGCACCGAGACCGAGGTGAAGGACGAGGCCGCATTCCGCGAGGCTGTCCGTGAACTGATCAAGCAGGCCAACGTTCCCGAGAGCAACTACCGCTTTACCGTTGACGCCCAGCGCATTCTCACCGAGAAGGCTGGCGAGCTGCAATTGCCCGAGGAGTTCCTGAAGCGCTTCCTCAAGTTGCGCCGCGAGCAGGACAACAAGGAGAATCCCGAGGTGACCGACGAGGAGGCTCAGAACATGTTCAAGCAGCTGCGTTGGCAACTCGTTAAGGACCATCTGGCCCAGGAACTGGGTATCCAGGTCGAGAAGGAAGACATTGATGCCGCAGCTATGGTATTTGCACAGCAGCAGCTGTCACAGTATGGCATCTACAATGCTCCCGAGGACATCATCAAGCAGCAAGCCGAGCGCTTCATGCAGGATGACCGCACTCGCGAGATGGTTCAAGAGCACGCCATCGACAACAAGTTCTATGCCGCTGTCAAGGAGGCCGTCAAGGTTAACGAGAAGGAAATCAGCGTCGAGGACTTCCGCAAGCTGTACGAGGGGGATAAGTAACCACAACACCTCTACAAGAGAAATAAACATGGAGCAGGGTGACCCGGTGTGGCCACCCTGCTTCATCTCTTAATAATGTTGTCAAGACCATGGACACTAGAATGACCGAGGTGACAAAATGTCGGTTGGCGCGGTTTTTGTGTCAAGTCAATAAAAATATTTCTCAATGATGACATGCAGTTGAGAAAAAGATTGTATCTTTGAACAAAAATTTATTTTAACGTTAGAATTTATATGGAAAACGATTTCAGAAAATTTGCAGTGCATCACTTGGGCATGAACGGACTGGCGCTTGACCAGTTCGCTGCCGGCGTATCCAATAACTATATTTCTCCCACAATCATGGAAGAACGACAGCTCAATGTGACTCAGCTGGACGTGTTCTCGCGCTTGATGATGGACCGCATCATCTTCCTGGGTACCCAGGTCGATGACTATACCGCCAACGTCATCCAGGCTCAATTGCTCTATCTCGATAGCGCCGATCCTGGCAAGGATATCTCACTCTACATCAACTCGCCGGGCGGATCGGTGTATGCCGGATTGGGTATCTATGACACGATGCAGTACATCCAGAGCGATGTCTCCACGATATGCACCGGTATGGCCGCTTCGATGGCCGCCGTGCTACTTGTAGCTGGCCAAAAGGACAAACGCTTTGCCCTCAAGCATAGCCGCGTGATGATTCACCAGCCCATGGGCGGCATCAGTGGTCAGGCCTCCGACATCGAGATCACTTCGCGTGAGATTCTCAAGCTCAAGAAAGAACTCTACACCATCATCAGCGACCACTCGGGTCAGAACTATGACAAGGTGTATGCCGACAGTGATCGTGACTACTGGATGACTGCCGACGAGGCCAAGGATTATGGCATGATCGACAAGGTGCTCGTGCGTGAGTCGCCTGCTGCTACTGCCGCCGAGAATCACCCCGAGAAGTAATTATGGCAAAAAAGAAAGATTCTAACACACTGTATTGCAGTTTCTGTGGTCGCAGTGACCGTGAGGTGGAGTTAATGCTGCCCGGCATGAACGGTTGCATCTGTAATGATTGTGCCGAACGCGCTGTGGAACTCTCACATGAGTACCTCAACAAAATGGCATTGTCGTCGCTTCCCGACCTGGATATGGAAAGCCTGCCCAAACCAGCCGAGATCAAAGCCTATCTGGATCAATATGTTATCGGACAAGATACCGCCAAGCGGTACCTGTCGGTGGCAGTCTATAACCACTACAAACGCTTGAACCAGAAGCATGACGATGAGATAGATATCGAGAAGAGCAACATCATCATCGTGGGTCCCACGGGTACGGGCAAGACGTTGCTTGCCAAGACCATCGCGCGCATGTTGAAGGTGCCCTTTGCCATCGTTGACGCTACTGTGCTGACCGAGGCTGGATACGTGGGTGAGGACATCGAGAGCCTGTTGACCAGACTGCTGGCCGCATGTGACTACAATGTCGCCGAGGCCGAGCGTGGCATTGTCTTTATCGACGAGATCGACAAGATCGCCCGCAAGGGGGACAACCCCTCGATCACACGCGACGTGAGCGGCGAGGGCGTGCAGCAGGGTCTGTTAAAACTGCTTGAGGGCTCGGTGGTCAATGTGCCGCCCCAAGGTGGCCGCAAGCATCCCGAGCAGAAGATGATTGCAGTGGATACCAAGAATATCCTCTTCATCTGCGGCGGTGCCTTTGAGGGCATCGAGCGCAAAATAGCCTTGCGCATGAACACCCATGTGGTGGGCTATGGCAATGGAAACCACGTGAGCAAGAGCGACCGTGACAAGTTGTTGCACTTTGTCGCACCACAGGACTTGAGAAGCTATGGCCTCATCCCCGAGATCATTGGCCGACTGCCCATCTTGACCAACCTGGAACCCCTGGACCGTGATGCCTTGTTGCGCATTCTTACCGAGCCACGCAATGCTATCGTGCGCCAGTACAAGAAGTTGCTGGAGATGGATGGGGTAGAGCTTATCATCGAGGATGACGTGTTGACCTATGTCGTGGACAAGTCTATCGAGTATAAATTGGGTGCCCGCGGACTGCGCAGCTTGTTTGAGACCATCATGATCGATGTCATGTACCAGGCTCCGTCACTAGGCGAGAAACGTTATGTGCTCACCAAGGAGTTTGCCCAGCACCAGCTCGACAAATCCAATTTTGATTTGATAAGTAAAAGCCTCTGACCCATAGACAACTCTACCCGGTAGCTCCCCTCCAGGAGCCCGGGTAGAGGAAAATAATTTACCTAAATATTGTGCAGTTCACATAAAAGCAGTATATTTGCTAAATCATAGAAAACCCTAAACTATTATGGCGAAGAACAGAAAGCTGATATCGGCACTAAAGGAGTACTTTGGTTTTGAGTCCTTTAAAGGGAACCAGGAAGCAATCATCGAGAACCTTCTTGCCGAGCATGACACGTTTGTACTCATGCCCACAGGAGGTGGCAAGTCATTGTGCTACCAGTTGCCTGCCCGTCTCATGGAAGGTACTGCCATTGTCATATCACCTCTAATCGCACTGATGAAAAACCAGGTTGATGCCATGCGCAGCTATAGCGAGGAAGACGGCATCGCCCACTTTATCAACTCCTCATTGACCAAGCAGGCCATCGAGGTGGTGAAAGATGACGTGCGCAGTGGCCGCACCAAGTTGCTGTATGTCGCCCCCGAATCCCTTACCAAGGAAGAGAATGTGGCTTTCTTGAAGGATGTGCCCATCTCGTTCTATGCTGTGGATGAAGCGCATTGTATCTCGGAGTGGGGACACGATTTCCGCCCTGAGTACCGCAACATACGCCCCATCATCAACCGCATCGGTGAGCGACCGATTATTGCCTTGACCGCTACAGCGACTCCCAAGGTCCAGCATGATATCCAGAAGAATCTGGGTATGACCGAGGCCTCGGTGTTCAAGTCGTCATTCAATCGCCCCAACCTCTACTATGAGGTGCGCCCCAAGACCAAGGACGTGGACCGCGAGATCATCAAGTTCATCAAGGGTAATGAGGGGAAGTCGGGCATCATTTATTGCCTGAGCCGCAAGAAGGTGGAGGAACTTGCCGAGGTCTTGTGCCTCAACGATATCAAGGCATTGCCCTATCATGCCGGTATGGACAGCGCCGTGCGCAGCGCCAATCAGGATGCCTTCTTGAGCGAGGATGTTGATGTCATTGTGGCTACTATCGCATTCGGTATGGGCATCGACAAGCCCGACGTGAGGTTTGTCATCCATTATGATATTCCCAAGAGTCTTGAGGGATATTATCAGGAGACGGGACGCGCCGGACGTGACGGTGGCGAGGGCAAGTGCATCACCTTCTATTCCCGCAAGGACCTGGACAAACTGGAGAAATTCATGCAGGGTAAGCCCATCGCCGAGCAGGAGATTGGCAAGCAATTGCTGCTTGAAACCCGTGATTATGCCGAGTCGTCGGTGTGCCGGCGCCGCTCGTTGCTGCACTACTTCGGCGAGACCTATGAGCAGGAGAACTGCGGTAATTGTGATAACTGCCTCAAGCCCAAGAAGAGGGTCGAGGCCAGTGAGGAATTGCGCGCTGCTATCGAGACCATCATTGCCCTGCGCGAGCGATTCAAGCCCGAGTATGTGGCCCATGTGATGATGGGTGATGCGACCAACGAGATCAAGGGCTACAAGCACGAGGAACTGGAAGTGTTTGGTTGCTGTGAGGAGCGTGATGAGAAATTCCTGCTGGCCGTGATACGTCAAGGTGTCTTTGGCGATTATCTGGCCAAGGACATTGAGAATTACGGTGTCATCAAGGTTACGGCCAAGGGTAAAGCCTTCCTCGGTAGTCGTGAGAAATTCTGGATCGTTGAGGATAATGAATATACCGAGATGCTCGACGAGGAACTGCGTGGAGGCGGCAGCGGCGCTGTGGATGCTGAGTTGTTCAGTATTCTCAAGGACCTGAGGCGCAAGATCGCCAAGCAGCACAGTTTGCCCACCTATGTCATCTTCCAGGAACCGTCACTCGATGCGATGGCCACCACCTATCCCATCACTATCGAGGAGTTGCAGAATATTCCCGGCGTGGGGCCTGGCAAGGCTAAGCGATATGGCAAGGAGTTTATTGACCTCATCAAGAAATATGTCGAGGAAAACGAGATTGAGCGTCCCGAGGACATGCGTGTGCGCACCGTGGCCAACAAGAGTAAGCTCAAGGTAGAAATCATCACTGCCATCGACCGCAAGGTGCCCCTCGATGCCCTGGCCGAGAGCAAGGATCTGGAATTTGATGAGCTGCTCGATGAGCTGGAAGCCATTGTCTATAGTGGTACCAAGATCAATGTGTCCTACTTCATTGACGAGGCTATCGATGCCGATATCGAGGAGGACATCTTTGAATACTTCAAGGACAGCCACACCGATAATATCGAGACTGCTATGCAGGAACTGGGCGATGACTACACCGAGGAGGAGGTGCGGCTGGTACGCATCAAGTTCCTCAGTGAGATGGGTAATTGATGTGGAGGCCCGCATGTGATGATGCGGTCAACCCCTAGTTGAACGGTCGAGAGCCCGAGAAAAAGGTGAATCTATCGAAAACAATCAAAAAAATGCGCATGGGATATAATTTTTCCCGTGCGCGTTCGTTATAGGGATATAATATAGAATGAAAAAACGTAACATATAGATTAGAAACCAACTAAGATGAAAGCAAAACTTTTGATTTCTTCATTGCTGTTGGGAACTGCGAT
The DNA here is from genome assembly GCA_947165485.1 of uncultured Prevotellaceae bacterium. Taxonomy (GTDB): domain Bacteria; phylum Bacteroidota; class Bacteroidia; order Bacteroidales; family Muribaculaceae; genus Sodaliphilus. The sequence goes on along the minus strand of CAMVAP010000022.1, from coordinate 33,336 downwards.
CCTCGCTATTGCTAAGGGGGATCCTGTCCTCATGACTATCAACGGCAAAGACATTAAACTCTCGGAGTTTGAGTACCTGTATCACAAGAACAGCCAGCAACAAGTTGAGAAAGAGACTCTTGATCAGTATGTTGACCGCTTTGTGCTCTATAAGCAGAAGGTGGCCGACGCCGAGGCTGCCTGCATCGATACAACTCAGGTGTTTATCAAGGAGTTTGAAGGTTACCAGAAGGATCTGGCCGCTCCCTATATGACCGAAGACACGTCCTATCACTGGCAGTTTGTCAGCGAGGCCTATGAGCGCACAAAGAAGGAGATTGATATTGATCACTTCATGCTGCCCTTGGGCAACACGCCTGCCGAGACGAGCGAGAACCTGGCCCGCATGGATAGCATCCGTAATTGCATCCTCAATGGTGAGGACTGGGAGGCACTGGTTGAAAAGTTCTCCAGCGATCCCTCCAAGCAGCGCAACCATGGCCATTATGGTTTTGTGTCGGCCAATATGTTCCCCTATGACTTTGAAAACCAGTTGTATAGCACTGCTGTTGGTCAGGTTTCCAAGCCTTTCAGTACCCAGTTTGGTGTACACATGATACGCGTGAACAAGATGCGTGACCGTAACGACGTTCATGCCAAGCACATCCTCAAGTTGTTCCCCAGGGAGGCTACCGAAGAGCAGAAGGCCGCTTGCAAGGCGCAGATTGACTCTATCTACCAATTGTTGAAGAATGGTGCCGATTTTGAGGAACTGGCTAAGACCGAGTCCCAGGATGGCAGTGCCCGTCGTGGTGGTGATCTGGGCTGGTTTGGCCGTGGCCGCATGGTGCAGCCATTTGAGGACATCGCTTTCAATCTGGCCGATGGCGCTATCAGTGAGCCGTTTGCAACGCAGTTTGGCTACCACATCATTAAGAAGGTGGCTCATGGTGTTCCCTCACTGGCCGACATGCGTCCCATGATCGAGAATGCGATTGGCCGTGATGCTCGTGCCAATCTCATCAAGGAGCGCCGCTTGAATGACCTCAAGTCAAAATATGGCTACAAGATGAATCCTGAACTGGATGCCTACCTGAGCAACGCGCTTACTGCCAACGGCGGTTTTGACTCAACATTTGTTGCCCAGAGCATCAAGGGTTGCAAGCTCCCCTTGTTCTACTATGGCAGTAAGGAGTCGGCTCCCGTGAGCGCCCTTTTCCAGCAGTTGAACCCCAAGACCAAGATCCCCAGCGTGGATGCCGCTAAGGAGATGATTCTCTCGAAGGTGGATGCCGTTGCCGAGTCAACTCTGCTGGAGTATCATGGCCGTGAACTGGTGAAGAACAACCCTGAGTACCGCAACCTGCTCAATGAGTACCGCGACGGCATGTTGCTGTTTGAAATCAGTAACCGCCGCGTGTGGAAGGCCGCTGCCAAGGACACCGTGGGACTGGAGCAGTATTTTGCCGAGAACCGTGCCAAGTATAATTGGGATGAGCCCCACTTCAAGGGCATCATTCTGAGTGCCAAGAACGACAGCATCCTTAACCTGGTCAAGGCCGATGTCGCCAGGATGGGTGCCGATACCCTGACCGATGCCCTCCACAACAAGTATGGTGCCGACATCCGCATGGAGCGCATGGTGGTCAAGAAAGGTGATAACACCTATGCCGACTACCTCGCTTTCCACGTGGGCGACAAGCCCGAGCGCAAGGGTTATCCCGAGTTTATGATCCTTGAGGGCGGCATTATCAACCAGCCCGAGGAGATGGCCGACGTGCGTGGTGCTGTGACCAGCGACTACCAGGATGTGCTGGAGCAGCGCTGGAAAGAAGAGCTGGCCCGCAAGTACCCCGTCAAGATCAACAAGAAGGTGCTCAAGAAAGTGAAGTGAACCGCTGAATCCTAGTTGACACATATCATCGTGTCCTGCAAGCGCGTCTCAACAGGCGTCCATTGCGGGGCACGTCTTTTTTTTGTTGTGTGGATTTAACAAAGATTTTGGTAATTCTCTTTGTGCTGAGGCTTACTTTCAGTAATTTTGCAATTTGAAATGAACTAAAACAAAGATACAAGTGAAATCTAGACTTTTAACCGCATTGGCATTTGCCGCGATGGCTCTGCTCTCGCTGGCACAAAATAATGTAGCAGAAGAAGTTGCATGGGTGATTGGCGACGAGCCCATCTTCAAGAGTGATATCGAGGAACAATACCAGCAGGCGCTCTATGAGCGTGTGCACATTGATGGCAACCCCTATTGTGTGATTCCCGAGAAGATGGCTGTTGATAAATTATTCCTTGACCAGGCACGCATCGACACCGTCGAGGTGCAGGCTTCAAGTGTCTCGTCCGAGGTCGAGAGCCGCATCAACTATTTTATTGCTAATCTGGGCAGCAAGGAGAAAGTGGAGGAATACTTCCGTATGCCGTTACCACGCTTGCGTGAAAAGCTCAATGAAATGATCAGCGACCAGTACAGCATTCAGCAGGTGCAGAGCAACCTCACCAAGAATGTGAAGGCTACTCCTGCCGACGTGCGCCGCTACTACAATGACCTGCCCAAGGACTCGCTTCCCTTCATCCCCATGCAGGTCGAGACGCAAATCATCACGATCAATCCTGTTATCCCACAGCAGGAGATTGATGAGGTGAAGGCACGATTGCGTGACTATGCCAATCAGGTGAACAGCGGTGAACGCGAGTTCTCGACGCTGGCTATTCTTTACAGTCAGGACCAGGCTACAGCCGTGTATGGTGGCGAGACTGGTTTCCAGAGCCGTTCGGTGCTGCTGCCCGAGTATGCTACTGCCGCTTTTAACCTGAATGACAGCAAGCGTGTTTCCAATATTGTCGAGACCGATGACGGTTTCCACATCATTCAGCTCATTGAGAAGCGTGGCGACCGTGTCAACACGCGCCACATCCTGTTGCGCCCCAAGGTGAGTGACAAGGACCTGACCGACGCCCTTGTACGACTTGACTCGGTGCGTAATGATATCCTGGCGGGCAAGCGCACCTTTGAAGAAATGGCGCTCTATATCTCGCAGGACAAGGATTCCCGCAACAATAATGGCAACATGCTCAATGAGAATAATCACAGCAGCCGCTTTGAGATGGCCGACCTCCCTGCCGAGGTGGGCAAGAAGGTGAGCCTGATGCAGCCTGGCGAAATCAGTGAGCCCTTTGTGATGATCAACCCCAAGACGCGCCGTGAGCAGGTCGCTATGGTGCGCCTTGTCAAGCGCATTGATGGCCACAAGGCCGACCTTGCCGAGGATTACATGATCATCAAGGATATGTGTGAGGCTTCCAGCAAGGAGCAGATCCTGCGCGACTGGGTGACCCAGAAACAAAAGAGTGTGTACGTTTACATTGAGGAGAGCTGGCGCAATTGTGATTTCAAGTACGACTGGCTCAAGAACGGCAAGGATTCCAAATAATACCCCTAGACCGATGTTGGCCTCAACCATCAAGCGGCATGTTACCGTTACCTCCAGGTGGCGGCACGTCATTGTGGCGTGCTGCCTCATGGCGTTGATGATGTCGCCCATGGTGTGGGCGCAGCAGCCACAGCGTGGCATGAAGCCGCGCGTAGCGACCAGGACCGGCACTAAACCGTCCACTAAACCGTCCATCCATCCGTCCACCAATCCGCAGCCACCACAAGCAGCGCGTAAAGGTTCCAAGGGTCCCAAGGTGAGTCGCATCACCCCTCAGATTCCCAAAGCCAACCGCAACCAGAGTAACAAGGTCTTTCTTGAGAATGCCGACCTTCTCAAGGCTAATGAAGCCATCAGTACCGATTACCAGGTTTTGAAAGGCAACGTGCGTTTTCGCCGTGGCAACATGTACATGTTCTGTGACAGCGCCTATTTCTATGCCGAGACCAGTTCTCTGGACGCCTTTGGTAACGTGCGCATGACCCAGGGCGATACCTTGTGGGTGTACAGCGACGTGTTGCATTACTATGGCGAGCAAGGTGTGGCAGAGCTGCGCAACAACGTGCGTCTGGAGAACCGCAGTACCACCCTGATCACTGATGCTCTCGACTATGAAATCAACTCCAATGTGGGCTACTACTTTGATGGTGGCACGATAGTCGATAACCGCAACAACACCGAGTTGTCTTCACAATATGGCCGCTACGAGCTGGATACCAAGCAAGCCGAGTTCTCGCGTGACGTGCACCTGATCAATGACCGCTATGAGATGTTTACCGAGCTGCTCGACTACAACACCCAGAGCCACATTGCCCACATCACCAGCGAGACACTCATCGTGAGCGACAGCAACACCATCAATACCACCAACGGCTGGTACAACACCAGCGCCGATGACGCAACCCTGTATGAGCGGGCCCTCATCACCGCCAAGGATGGTAAAACGCTGCTCGGCGACACCGTCTATTATAACCGCAAGCGCAATTATGGCGAGGCAAGAGGCAATGTGGTGATTACCGATCCTGCCAACAAGGTGATCCTTGAGGGTGACTTCGGTTACCATGACGATAATGCCCATTACAGCTATGTGACACGTCATGCCCTGGCCCGCGAGTTCTCTCAACAAGATACCCTGTACCTGCACGCCGATACCCTGTGCACACTCATTAACCATGTCGTGAATGACTCGGTCAACGATTCGGTGCGTGTGTTGCGCGCCTTCAACCAGGTGAGATTCTATCGAAATGATGTGCAGGGAATATGCGACTCATTGCAGTTGAGTGAGTCCGATTCCATCATCAATATGTATCGACATGCTGTGGTATGGAATCTGGAGAGGCAAATCTTTGGTGACGAGATCAATGTACATCTCAATGACAGTTCTGCCGACTGGGCGACGTTGCCTGCTGGTGGATTTATGGCCGAGCACCTGGGCGAAATCTATTATGACCAGTTGAGTGGCAAGAAGATGAAGGCCCACTTTGAGAACAAGGAATTGCGCCAACTCGATGTTGACGGCAATGTGCAGGTCATCATGTTTCCGCAAGAGAAAGACTCTACCTACAATAAGATGGTCAATGCCGAGTCCAGCTATCTGCGCTTGAACCTCAAGGCCAAGCAGGAAGTGGACCGCATTATCATGTGGCCCGAGGTGTCGGGCAAAGTGACACCGTTGTTCCTGGCCAAGAGGGCCGATATGTACCTGCCACAGTTCAAATGGTATGACACCCTGCGGCCCAAGTCTCCGCAAGATATTTTTGACTTGGATGAGGAGCAACTGCGCCTGTGGAAATCGGTGGAAGGTGGTACACGCCGCCGTTCAGGCAGCGCCGCCACTGGGTCGAGCGTGATGCAGGAAAACCATGAGTCAACAACCCTTCAAGCCCCAGCCAAGCCATGAGTGATGTGATTAAACTGTTACCTGATTCGGTCGCCAACCAGATTGCTGCTGGAGAGGTGATTCAACGTCCTGCCAGTGTCATCAAGGAACTGGTGGAGAATGCGATAGACGCCCAGGCGACGCATGTGCAGATTATTCTCAAGGATGCTGGCCGTACCCTTATCCAGATTATTGATGATGGGGTGGGGATGAGTGACACTGATGCCCGATTGGCCTTTGAGCGACACAGCACGAGCAAGATACGCACAGCCGATGACTTGTTCACGCTGCACACGATGGGTTTTCGTGGCGAGGCGTTGGCATCAATCGCTGCCATCTCACAGGTGGAACTGCGCACCCGCCGCCACGATGCCTCGTTAGGAACGCGTCTCGTCATCAATGCGTCACAGTGCGAAAGCCAGGAGCCCGACATGTGCCCCGTGGGTAGCAACTTCATGATCAAGAACATCTTTTTCAATGTTCCTGCACGCCGCAAGTTCCTCAAGTCCAACCAGGTGGAGCTGAGCAATATCGTCAAGGAGTTTGAGAAACTGGCGCTGGTCAATCATGAGGTGGAATTTACATTGACGCACAACGGTAACCTGATGTATAAGTTGGGAAAGGGGACTTTCCGTCAGCGCATCACAGCGCTCATGGGCAATAACCTGGACCAGCAATTGCTGCCGGTAACAATTGACACTTCGCTGGTGTCGGTGCAGGGATATGTGGGAAAGCCCGAGAATGCCCGCAAGCGCAATGCCTTGCAATTCATGTTTGTCAACGAGCGCTTCATGCGGCATCCCTATTTCCACAAGGCGGTGATGACTGCCTATGAGCAGCTGATTCCCGAGGGTGAGCAGCCCAATTATTTCCTGAAATTCACGGTTGATCCCCAAGCCATCGATGTGAACATCCATCCCACCAAGACCGAGATCAAGTTTGAGGACGAGTTGCCGATATGGCAGATTCTTGCGGCAGGTGTCAAGGAGACGCTGGGACGATTCAGCGAGGTCCCGGCCATCGACTTCGACACGCAGGGAGCCCCCGATATACCGGCCTATAGCAGCCACGTCGAGGTGCATCGCCCCGAGATAGCCGTGGATCCTTCCTATAACCCTTTCAAGTCTTCACAATCGGCCTCGGCGGGGCATCAGGCCCGTCAACATGCGGTCGCCGACAAGCCAATGAGCAATTGGGACGAGTTGTTTGCCAACTTTGAGCGCAAGAAGCGCCAGAGTCTGGAATCTCATGAGCTCCAGCAGCCTGTCGCTGATTCATCGGTAGGCAATGTGGATGCACAACAAGACGCGAGCCTGCCACTTGGAGACTTGCAGTCGGTCTATCTCCAACTCAAGGGTCGTTATATCTTATCGCCCGCCAAGTCGGGCTTGATGATCATTGACCAGCACCGTGCCCACGTGCGCATCCTGTTTGACCGCTACATCGGGCGCATCAATACGGGAAACATGGCTTCCCAGGCCATACTTTTCCCCGAGGTTCTGCACTTGAGCGCTTCCCAAGCCGTCACTCTGGATGGGATGTTGCCCGAGATGGAGCAGATGGGATTTGCCCTGTCGCCCCTGGGGGGTAACGATTGGTCGGTGAATGCTATCCCATCGGGACTGGACGGCGTTGATGCGTCGGCCATGATACACCAGATTATTGATGCGGTGGAAAATGGCGGTATGCCGCTCAAGAAACGGCTGCTCGATCATCTGGCCTTGCAGGTGGCCCGTTCGGCGGCGATACCTGCTGGCCGCACATTGTTGCAGGAGGAAATGGAGATGCTGGTGGCCGACCTGTTGCGGTTGCCCGAGCCTAATTATACGCCTGACGGAAAGACGATCATTAACGTCATCCCGATGGAACACATCACTAAACTGTTTTAACCCGTAAAGACCATGCTTGACTTCAAGAATATCACCCGAGAGACCGATCTCTATAACTTTCACACCCACACTCAGTATTGTGATGGCCATGCTGCGATGGAGGAGTTTGTAACCGAGGCCATCGAGCTTGGTTTCACTCACCTGGGCTTCACGCCCCACTCGCCCATCTCGGTCGAGAGTCCAGTCAACATGAGTCGTGAGGATGTGTCGGCTTTTCTGGAAGATATGGAGCGCTTGAGAGGGCTGTATGGTCAGCGCATCAAGCTGTACACGTCGATGGAGGTGGACTACGTGAGTGCGGGCGACGGCCCTGCCAGTGACTATTTCCAGCAGTTGCCGCTCGATTACCGCATCGGCTCAGTACACTTTATCCCCTCAATTGCCGACCCGAGTGATATGGTCGATATTGACGGTAAATACCAGGGCTTTAAGGAGCGCATGGGAGAGAAATTTGGCGGTGACATCGAGTATGTGGTCAAGACGTTCTTTTCCCAGATGATGGCGATGGTCGAGGAGGGCGGCTTTGACATTGTGGGACACATGGACAAGATTGGGTATAATGCTAGTTGTTACCGTGACGGCATCGATGAGGAACCGTGGTATGACAAGCTGGTGATCAACTTGTTTGAGAACATCATGGATCATCACTTGACCATCGAGGTGAACACCAAGGGCTGGTTGCAGCGCAACCGGTTCTACCCCAATCTCAAGTACTTCGGTATGCTCAAGCATTACAACGCACCAGTGATCGTGAACAGTGACGCCCATTATCCGACGCTGCTCAACAATGGCCGCATGGAAGCCATCAAGCTTCTCAATGTGTTGTGATTAACCAAGGTTTAAGATGAAAATATCAAGCTATGAAACTGACGTTTAAGACTTTAGTTGCATTTTTTATTCTGGCATTCCTGGCTCATGGCGTAGCGAGTGCTCAGGATTTTACCAACAAGGATACATTGCGCTATGTGGACGCGATGCATTACAGGATGATCAACTGGGCGTTTGATCGCACGCTGGCATCCCGCATCCCGTTGAACTTCAAGGACAGCGTGAGACCCACGCTGTGGGATCGCGCTTATTGCACCAGCGGCAAGGCCTTCCGCTTTGCGACCAATTCCACGGCCATTGCCGTGCGGTATAACCTGTTGACCAACATGCACATGATGCACATGGCCGATACCGGTATCAAGGGTACAGACCTCTACATCTGGGATGAGGACACGAGGAGTTGGCAGTTTGTAAACTGCAATCGTCCGGTTCGCATCGACAATGACATCCGTCCACGTCAAGATTCGATTCAGAGCAAGGTCTATGTGGATCGTCTCGACGGCAAGATGCATGAGTACATGATTTACCTGCCGTTGTATGACGGCGTGCGATGGATCGAGATTGGTGTGGATAGCAATGCGGTCATCAAGCAGCCCGTGCTGGATTCTCCCCGTCAGGGCAAGAAGTTTGTGTTCTATGGCACGAGCATTTTGCAGGGCGGTTGTGCCTGTCGGCCTGGCATGGTGGCAACCAGCATTATCCAGCGTGAACTTGACGTGGAGTGCGTCAATCTGGGATTCAGCGGGGAAGGCAAGATGGATTCCTGCATGGCCCGTGCCATGGCTACCATCCCCGATGTGGCCGCCTTTATCCTGGATCCCATCCCCAACTGCACCAAGGATATGTGTGACACGTTGACCTATGGCTTTGTCAATATCTTGCGCTCCTTGCGCCCCGATGTGCCCATCTTTATGGTCGAGGGACAGATGTACAGTTATGCCAAGTACAGCGCATTCTATAGCGAGTACCTGCCAGCCAAGAATAACGAGTATCACAAGAATTATCTCAAGTTAAGGGCCGACAATCCCAATAACCTGTATTACATCACTTGCAAGGACCTGTATGGCCCCAACAATGAGGGAACCGTTGACGGCATCCACTTGACCGACATCGGCTTCTGGTGGTATGCCCAGAAACTCATGCCTTACCTGCGTGCGGTGCTCAACGGCACCCCCATTCCACAGGAACCTGGCGTCAACGATCCCCGTTAACTTTAATCATCTCGTGCCCAGTCGCATGGTTTTTCTGTGCGTCTGAGCGTGAGCCGTAATGAAAAGAACATGAGAACCAAGAAGAGCCATTATATACAAGATCTCATCCTTGAGGGCGAGCACGAGCACCAGGACTTCAAGTACCAGATTACCGATGCCCGCAAGATTGCCCGCTCAATAGCCGCGTTTGCCAACAATAGCGGTGGGCACCTGCTCATCGGTGTGAAGGACAACGGCAACATCGCTGGCGTGCGCAGCGAGGAGGAAATCTACATGATCGAGACGGCAGCCCAGATGTATTGCCGCCCCGAGCAGCAGGTGGAATTCAAGGTTTTTAATATCAACGGCAAGTCGGTGGTCAAGGCTGATATTCCCGAGGCCGTCGAAAAACCCGTCGAGGCTCCCGATGACAATGGTGTGTGGCATGTCTATTACCGTGTGGCCGATGAGAACGTGCTGGCCAGCCGCCTGCACGAGCGCATCCTGAGTAATGAAACGGAACTTGCCGAGGAGCATTCATCCGAGACCATCACCTTTACCGAGCGCGAGCGGGTGCTTCTCGACTACTTGAGGGATCATGGCGGCATCACCATCGACGGTTATATGAAGCTGGCACACATCAGTGAGGAGAGCGCTACAAGGATCGTTACTGCGCTTCACAGCATGGGTGTCCTCTCCTTGCAGTACCACGACGGCCAGTGCCTCATCGTGGGCAATTAGTCTATTCATCTATTCGTCCATGAGTCTGTAATGGACGCATCAGGTAACAAAAAAACCGCTGGAATCTCACAACTCCAGCGGCTTCTTTCAATGTATTGATGTAAAATGCTTGTCTTCTGGTCTAGAAGGGCAGGTCATCACCCATGCCACCCTGGTCAAAGGTGGTGTCCATCGGTGCGGGAGCAGGAGCTGCCATGCCAGCTGCGGGGGCAGGGGCGGGAGCAGGCTCTCCAGCTGCGGGTGGATAGGGGGCGGGAGCTCCAGCCATGCTGGCATCTTCCTTCATGGCCTTGAACCCGCGTATGTCGGTGTACCAGCGGCCATTGAACTCGCGGCTCTCGATGTCATAGCTCAATGTGATGACGTCACCCACCTCAAGCGGGTACTGGTCAGCACGGTCGCCAAAGAAGTCAAACTTCACCTTGCGGGGATAGCTGTCGAGGGTCTCAAGCACATATTCCTGCTTCTTCCACGGGTTGCCAGCCTTGGAGGTGCCGCTTTGCAACTCAAGTTTCTGAATAATCTTTCCTTTGATGTCCATTTCTTTTTCTTGGTTTCTGGTCCCTAGTTTCTAGTTTCTAGTTGGCATCCGCCTAAAGCCTAAAGCCTAAGACCTAAAGCCTAAGACCTAAAGCCTAAGACCTAAAGCCTAACTAGTTTCTAGTCCCTAGTCCTTGGTTTCTAGTCCCTGGTTTCCTGTCTCTTGGCTGCGGATGCAACTAGAAACTAGGGACTAAGGACTAGCAACTTAAATTAATTTACTTGCTCTCCTCGGCGATGACCTTGAGGATGTTCTGTACCTGCTTCCAGGCCTTGTCAACGGCGGGGATGTGGCAGCGCTCGGCGGGCGAGTGGACGTCACGCAGCGTGGGACCAAAGCTGATCATCTCCATGTCGGGACGGGCCTTCAAGAACAGACCGCACTCCAGACCGGCGTGGATGGCGCGTACCTCGGGACGAACACCGAAGAGCTTCTCCCACGAGTCCTTGGCAACCGAGAGCAGGTGGCTGTCGGCGATGGGCTCCCAGCCCTGGTAACCACCCTCGCTGATGATCTCGTCGGCACCAGCCATGCGGAAGATCGTCTCGCACCTGTGGGTCAGGTCATACTTGCCGCTCTCGATCGATGAGCGGTGGAACATCTCGATAACAATCTGGTTGCCCTCGCGCATCTTCACGCTGGCGAGGTTGGTCGAGGTTTCAACGAGGCCCTCAATCTCCATGCTCATGGCATCGATGCCGTGAGGAGCTGCATAGACGGCATTGACAACGCGGCGGGCGGTGTCGGTGTCGATGATGGTCTCGGGAGCGTCAACGCTCTTGCAGGTGATTTCCATCTTGGGCTCGGTGCGCTTGTACTCGTTCTTGACCTCGGCGATGAAGGTGTTGAGCACGACGCTCAGCTTCTCCTTGTCCTCGGGCTTGATACCGATAACCAGGGTAGCGGCATGAGCAATGGCATTGTGCAGGTTACCGGCATCGATCTTGGCCAGTACATAGTCCATCTCGGCTCCGATGTTCCACAGCAGACGGCTGCTCAGCTTGGTCGTCGTGGCAAATCCCATGTGGATGTCGGCACCACTGTGACCACCGTGGAAGTGCTCAAACTTGATCTCAAAGTAAAGGCGATCCTTGGGAGCAGCCTCGGGCTTGTAGTTGAACTTGAAGATGCTTACCAGACCACCGGCGCAGCCCATGGTGATCACGCCATCCTCCTCCTCGTCGAGGTTGAGCAGATAGTCACCCACGAGCATGTCGGCCTCGATGTTGCTGGCACCGGTCAGGCCAGTCTCCTCGTCAACGGTGGCAAGAGCCTCCAGAGGACCGCATTGCAGTGTCGGCTCGATAACGGCAGCCAGGGCGATGGCCAGGCCCATACCGTCGTCGGCACCCAGGGTGGTGTTGTTGGCACGTACCCACTCGCCATCGATGATGGTCTCGATGGGGTCGGTGTCAAAGTTGTGGGTCGAGCCGGGACCTTTCTCGGCGACCATATCCATGTGACCTTGCAGCACGATGCCCTTGCAGTTCTCGTAGCCAGGGGCGGCGGGCCTGAAGATAGCCACGTTACCGGTCTTATCAATCTTGTACGTCAGATTGTGCTTCTCGGCAAAGCCCACGAGCCATGCGCGGATCTTGTCTAACTTGCCTTCTTCGTTGCCACTGGGACGGGGCACCTTGGTGATCTCGTCAAAGATAGACCACACTGCCTGCGGATTCAGATCTTTTACTTGCATTGTAAAATAAATGGTTAAATTGTTAGTTATTAAGTAGTTAATAGAATTCTCTTCAAAGCAAATTCAATTTCACCGCTAATTTACAACTTTTTCACGACATAGCATCCAATTGTCAATAAAAAAAGGAAACGATATAGCAGTTGACCCTGCGCTGAAACGTCTCTGCATCAAACCGTGCTAACGCACGGGAAATTAAAAGAAAATTAAATTTTAAAATTAATTTGTTTAATTTCCCGCCCGACAGGGCGGTTAATACCACCAATGGGCCAACTTCTATATCATTGCCTAAAAAAACCTGAAGACACATGGCTACAAGAGCTCGATAATGGGCGAAAGTGGGGTAAAAATCACTGGCTTTCGCCCATTATCGGCTCAATTCATAGCCCATGAGTGTGATGGTGGGGCCAGCGGGCAGTTGCGCGTTATTGATCGAGCTGGCGGATGCAGTCGAGGATGGCGGCCCGCTTTGCGCTGTTGGTGCCGTGAACCAGATGGCGCACAATGCCATGCTTGTCCACCACGATAGTCAACGGGAAACCTTGACCATGTATCCACGACATCATGTCACGGGCCTCGATGAGATGGGTCCAGGTGAAGTGGTGCTGCTCGGTAATCTTGCGGGTTAGTGCCTCATCGTGGTAAGTGGCTGAGAAGAACATCACGTCGGGGAACAGTTCGCGCCAAGTCGAGAGCTCGGGCATCTCCTTGCGGCAAGGGCCGCAGCCCTGATACCACATGTTCAGCACCCACACCTTGCCCTTAACGTCCTCATTGGTCCACATCTTGCCGTCAACGTCCTTCTCGCTGAAGGCTGGGAACGGTTCTCCAACAACAGGTTTTGCCAAATCACTCGACTGGCTGGTCACCTGTATCATTTCCCGCGCCTGGTTATACTTGTCGAGGAATGCCTGACCGTGAAACACCTTTTCGACCGGTATGGCTTGCTTGGTGATGGATTCAGGTAACTCGCTGGGGTAAATATAGGCAATCATGCGGTTCTTCTGCCCATCATCGACCCTGATGATTGACGGACTGCCGCAATCGGTGACCTCTGGAGTCTCGGTGAAGAAATAACCGTTAATTATTACTTTGGCTTGAATGGCGTTTCCATCCTCTTGAGCCATGGTAGTAAACGTCAAGACTGCGGCAAGTAGAGTCAGCAGAATTGTAGTTGCTTTTTTCATTTTATTCAGTTCGTTTTGGTTAATAAGATGCCACAAATGTAATATAACAAACCGACAGGGCAAGCACATCAAGCCGCCCCGTAGGTGATTTTTAAGATTTTTAAGTAACGATATAGCAGTTGACCCTGCGTTGAAACGTCTCTGCATCAAACCGTGCTAACGCACGGGAAATTAAAAGAAAATTAAATTTTAAAATTAATTTGTTTAATTTCCCGCCCGACAGGGCGGTTAATACCATCGATGGGCCAACTGCTATATCATTGCCGATTTTTAAGACTAAATAAGTTTTATTGATGGAGGTTAACGTACTTTGGTGTCAGCTTTGACGGTCCACCAGGTAGCGCATCCACACGATGCCGTCCTGCTCGGTGACCGACTTGAAGGTCAATCGCACGGGGCCGCGGCTCTTGGGCCTGCCGTCAAAGGCGGCTGCCATGCCTTCACGACCGTCGATGCCGTAGCCGTACATCATGCTCACCTCGTCAATCAGCCCCAGGTCAAGCATCGAGCCGTTGATGTGTCCGCCACCGACCACTGCCAGCCGCTCAATGCCGAAGTTACGGCGCAGGATTTCCATTGCCGCCTTTAAGTCGATACTCTCTTGCCCTATTGTGAGATAAGATATCTGCTTGCCTTTCAGGTAGGCAAGGTATTCCTCGCTGGCTTTCTCTGAGAGGATCATCAGCAAAGGCTTGCCGAAGTGCTCGGTCGTGTCATCGCCCCATAGCAGGGTGCCGTTGGTATCCACACCGATGGCATACCCCTCGGCCTCGACAGCTTTATAGACTTGTTGTCCAGCATCCTTGTGGGGCTGGGTCCCCTGGAAGAAGCCGGGTAGGGCCGAGTGCTTGACCAGCGTGATCTTGCCCTCCATGACCGAGGGGCACTCCAGCTGGTCCAGCGCCTCGTAGTAGTGGTTGGTGTCGTCGATTTGCTCCGTCATGTCACAGTCAATCCTGCCGTCGAGCGATGCCATCATGTGGCAGATAATGTAAGGTCTTGTTTTCATTTTAATCGTTATAGGTTTGAAGATTGATTTCGCATTGCAAAGTAACAAAGAAAACCCCACACGCCACCTATCATAATAGCGGTTTCTTTTACCCAAATTACCGTTAAGTCTATTCGTCTATCTGTCCATCTGTTCGTGAGAGCGTGAATGAGTAGCACAGGTATCAAGAGGCCGGAGACACGCGCATCTGGACGAGTGGACGGATAGATAGAGTTATCACTTTCATTACCCTGAAAATTACATCAAAAGTACATCAAAAGAACCGTCCCTATTTTACCCATTCTATCAGTTTTAGGGTTGGCTCGATGGATTGGAGATCGGTCTGGACGTTCGCCTGTTTTCCTTCGACGGCGTTGACAAAGGTGGTGATCTCGTTGAAGAAGCCTTGGGTGTAAATGGAGTTGCCGGCGAGGATGGGGGAGAAACCGTCGTGGCGGTACAGGTACTCGACCGATTGATGGCGGGGACGGATTTTTTCCATAGGGATGCCTGCAATGACGGGTTGTTTGGGAACAAAACTCAACTCCTGGCATTGATTCAGACGGTAGGTGCCCGACGAGGTGTGGACCGTGAGTGATTGCTGCGCGTCTTGCCAGGAGTGGCAGGTGGATAGTTCAATGGTGCCGACGATGTGCTGGTGGCGCAGCATCAAGATAAAGGACTGTTCATCGATCTCAAGATAGGAAACAATCTCGGCCTTGCCAAACAGCCATGTCGCCAAGTCCAGCGGGTGAATGTACAGGTCGAGCAGGGCATCGCCCTCGGGATAAGCCCCCGTGAGGTAATGCAGGTCATAGTTGAGCAGTCGCTTGCCCCTCAATCGGCGCCGGAGCGACTGTACTGCTGGCGCATAACGCTGTTGCAACCCCACCATAGCCACCAGCGAACCGCTGGCGCGCTGCATGGCGATAAGCTCCTTGAGTTGGGCGACCGATTGGCAAGGCGGCTTCTCGATAAATAGCGACTTGCCACTTTGTAAGACTTGCGAAGCAATGGAGAAATGGGCGTTTGGCGCTGCAGCGACAAGTACACCTTTCACGTTTTCGTCATTGAGGATATCATCAAGGCGGGTCGTTGCTATTATACCCTGGAATTTGCGCTCGATGAGCCTTGCCTTGTGTTCACTGGTCACACAGATGTATTTCAGCGGCACTTGCAGGTAGTGAAGCACGGGGTAGAGGTTGGTCAGGCTGTGCTGACCCAAGCCGACGAATGCGTACTGGCAACGGTAGGACTGATTAAGGTAGCGCTCGGTGCGCATCCGCTTGTAGCGGTTGATGAGTTGTTGTATCATGATTGCAGGAGTTTATGATAAGTGATGGTTGGGTCATTTGTCCATTGATACGGTCCATAGAACCGCTCAATGACCCGTTTGGGCAACAAGCGCTCGAAATTGCGCATGAGGATGATGTCATACTTGCGGTGGAAGTTGATCCAACAGTCGTTGCACTGCCTGGAATACCGACATTGGGTCTCACAAGCCAGCGAGCTATTGAAAATATCATCCAGTGGCTGCTTATGGATGTTGCCCAGCTTGACGTCAAGATTCTGGCACAAAGGCACATCCCCATTGCTGTGGATGACCAGACTGCTCATGATGCTCTGGCAACGCAGTTTTAAATTCCCATGCCTCCACTGGTCATAGAGGGCGACGAAATCGTAGTTTTCTTGTGTTTTGTGAATGTTGACAGGTATTTGACTGGTATAGTCGCTCATCGTGAGCAGGTCACTTGTTGTGTCAAAGAAAGCCATCGTGCCATAGATGCCGATGCGCACGTCAATGCCGTAATGCAAGGCAACATTGATGACGTGCTCCATGTCCTTGAACGAGTTCCACGGCGACAGGCAGAACATGAGTGACAGCGCCACCTCGCCTCTCAATGCTTCTACAACCTCAATCACTCTGCCATATCCGTCACACCCCCGCATTGTCTTGTAAGTTTCCCTGTCTCCGTCAAGTGAGATATACAGGTGGCGAGGATGGAATCGCTTCACGGCATCGATGACCCGTTGAGGAGCCAGGCCATTGGTCAGCAGCGAGTAATTAGGGTGGTGCTCATGGAACCACGCCATGATTTCGTCGGCCTGTGGATGCAGGATGAATTCGCCTCCTTCGAGCCCGATGGTCGTCTTGCTCGTGATGCAACGGCTGTGCATGACACGCTTGATGTCATCAAGAGTCAGGTGCTCGTGCTTTTTTTGCCAGATGTTGCAATGCTTGCAACGTGACTGGCAGGCCGTGGTGGCATAGAGCATCAGTTGGCTCAGCCGCTTGTGTCGTGGTCGGGACATATTGTTGATATACAACAGTCCGTTGTAGAGATAGTCAGTCAGTTTGTACATAAAAAATCCATGATGGTTTGGTTTTCTACAAGTGTAGATACCGCTAGACCATCATGGACTGCACGACGCCCTCGAAATGTTGGTGCCGGTCTCGACGTGAAATGCTGAGATCAACGAAGTCAGAAAAAGACACTGTTTGGAGCATGAAAAAGCCCACCGAGGTCATCGGTGAGCCAATAGGTCTATGCTCTCATAGTGTTTACTTCTCTAATTCTTGGGCAATCCATATTGTCCATTCATCTACATTGTCCGTCAATTTGGTAGGCAAGGGCAAGGTGATGCACACATCTGGAGCAATACCTGTATCATCTATGCCTGTTCCTTTGACAACTCGCAGGGAGCGCGTGGTGGGAATGGCTAGCATTGCTTTGCAATTTGGCAGTTCAGCAGCCGGTCTAACATTTGAGAAATCAATGCATCCCCTTGTGTTGTCTTGACCATAGAATGTTGTGCGTCGAGATGTCGCTTTTAACTCGATAAGCATTTGCTCGGCAGAACTCGCCACGAGACCGTCAAAGATAATTGCCGCCTTTATGGGTTTGGGACTTATAGAGTCATATTCAATAGGTATCGTCTCTTCATCAAACATCACAAACGCATTTTCCTCGCTTTCTTTCAAACGCGTTATTCTTGGCGCCATCCAATCGGGATTACCCATGCCTTCTGCTAATTGGATATATGCCTCACGATTTTCTGCCGTGTTGTAGAATTCGATGCCATCGGTCATTCCTGGATGATCATACAGCAACTCAAGATAGGGCTTATAATAACCATCCTGCCCTCCTGAGTTGCCCCTGATGTCAATGATCAGATTGTCGCAACCTGATTGCTGATAGGATTCTATGCTTTCTATTATCCACTTGTAATCAGGATCTTGACCAGAAAAAGATGGAACCCGTATTAAGAATGTTCGGTCGGTAACTTTACATGCAGCTTTTGTGGGTTCATATTCAATAGAGTCCCAATAATGAGGTATTTGTCTGCCTTCAGGCATATACTCTTGAGTGCAATTGTATCCGTTGTCATTAAGAAACAGATGATAGTCCGCAAAAAATGCAGTATATTCTCCAGCGGCGTCTCTTCCTTTTTTGACCCCGGTTTCAACTTGGTTTCGGAGTTTTTTCTTGAAATCAACATACGTTGATAGATTCTCGGCATTTACCTTTGTTGAGAAACCGCAATAATTGTCTTCGACTTGTTTAACTACTAAGTCGAAGTCCTCTAAATGTTGTTCAACAGTCATTTTTTGCGCATTCAGCGCAACACTCACTAAAAGAGAGAAAAATAAAATGAAGTGTCTCATTGCTATTTTGATATTTTGATTAAGAATTCCACTTTAGTATTAAACGTATAGTGAAAACAAAATGTTTCAAGAATAGGTTATTTTTTTTTGTGTCGCAGATAAAAAATTTCTTTCTGCTGCTCAATCTCGCGTCTGAGCACTTCTTAATCTTCTATAGCGAAGATGCCGCAAGCAGATAAAAGACTGCATCATTTTGCCGATTTTAACTACCAGGTGAAGCGCAGGCCGGCGGGAATTGTGATGGTGAACGGATGCTGCGTGCGGTAGGTCTCGAAGCCGCTGCCGTCGGGGATGTAGTACTGCACTCCAGGTTCTGCAAAGATGCTGATGCTGGGCGTGATATTGTACTGCACGCCTATGCCAACCCCCGTTGACCACTGCAACGGCACATCCAGGTGAACGCTTTCGCGCAGTTGCGGCTGGTTGTTCAATATATAATCGGTCGTGACTGTCGATTGCACTGGAATCTCCAGGGTTACACCAGCCGAGGTGTAGATCCCTACATGCTTGCCTGTCCAAATCCTATAAGATACTTTCAGCGGCACGCCCAGGTAGTCGATGCGCTGTTTCTCATCAATCCTGTTAGCGCCCTCTCCCGTCTGGAACAACGAGTTGAGCCTTGTATATTGGAGTCCGCTCTCCAGCCCGATTCGCTTGTTGGCTTGATACCGCAGTGATAACGAATAGGTGAGTGGCAGGCGGTGGTGGGTCTTGCGCACGATTTGTCCGTCATTAAACGGTTCATTACTCATGGCTATCTGTTTCATGATGTGAACCGTCTTGGTCTTTTCGCTTAAGATATCGCCAAATTCTTCAAGATAAGCAGTATAATCGCTCCAGTTTTCAATCGTCCGTGTCGGGTCAGGCGCTCCTGGAACGCTTGGCGCTAAATAATCGGGTACGACAAAGTTGTGAGGTGACATCCGATCGGCCTCTGTAGAAGGCTGACCAGTATAAGCCAAATCGGCAGACCAGCGTTTGAAGCTGTCTTTCTTGGGCCGCATAGTGGTGCCATGACCAACGTCTGCAAAGTGGATGTCGCCATTCAGTCTCAGGTGAGGCAACTCATGAGCGGGAATGTCTGTTGTGGTGTCGATGGGCTGTGTAGAAGATTTTTCCACACTGGTTGTATCTGCCATACTGGTACTGGGTCGCTCATATTCCTCGGGGACGGTGATGGCTATGTTGCGGCTTCCCGTGCGCTGCTGTCTGACGGGCCCAGTCGCTTGCTGATTGTCACCTGTCGTGACGGTGGGCTTATCGGCATCGGCGGTCTTGGGCTGCTGCTCGTCGATGGCCTCTGGCTGGCGCAGGAACAGCAAGGCCAGTGGCGTGAGCAGTGCAAGCAGGATGACGGCCCAATACTTGGCCAGCGAGTGCTGTAACATCTTCTTGGCCCGCGCCAGTTGGGATGAGGAGGAATGGGCGGCAATGCCCAGAATCTCGCCGATTTCCTTGTGTGACATATCCTGCATGACGGCCATCTTGAACACCTTGCCGTAACCATTAGGTAGCGCGTTCACCGCTGCCATGATTTCACCCATCGTCGGCATATCAGACGGCTCATCGGCAATCCAAGTCTCGTCAGGCATGTCATCAACAGGAACGGTGACCAGCACATGATGGCGTTGCTTGTAGCGCAAGGCCACATTGGACGCAATGCTTGACAACCAAGCGTCAAAACGGTTGGGATCGCGCAGGTGATCCAACTTGGAGAATGCGAGCACAAAGGCATCGTGGGCCAGTTCCTCGGCCACGGTGCGGTTGCCCACGATGTTATAGCATATCCCCAGCACCTTGTGGAAATATGCGTTATAGAGCTTAGCGATGGCCTGTTGGTCACCTGCCAGAGCTGCCCTGATGTCGCGATCCATGCCCATCCAATAAAGATCCCCTTCATTGTTATGATGCCATATTGGATGGATAGACTGCATGACGGTGATAATTTTTTTTGATGGAAGGATGGTGATTGCTGCTTGAATTCAGTGGCAAATGTACAAAATGAATTGGAATGGTTACAGGTTTTGATAATAGAAGAGTGGGGTGGAAGTGTTAGTTAATCTTTAGCGCTTTGAATTTTTGTTAAAACGTGGGGCAATTCAAACATCGGGAACAAAATAAATGCAAAAAACCGTGCGTCAACTCGCAAAGTATCACTAAATTTGCAGGTCTTTTTGCACAATGATGACATTATTATTGACATTGGCTATTGTGGGACTAGCGGTGTTGCTGCTAGGCGTGAAGATTTTCTTTGTGAAAGGAGGCCGCTTCCCCAACACCCACATCCATGACAATGCCGAGATGCGTAAACGCGGCATCACCTGTGCTCGTGACAAGGAATTTTACAAATAACAAATCTATAAAGAAAAAGTCAAAGAAACTGAAATGAATTTCATTAAACATTACACCAAGCTTGCTCTGCTGGCCGCTGTCATGATGCTGGCTGCAACTTCATGCAACGAGAAACAGGCTGCCGAGGCTCCCAAGTCGACAGGTGGCACTGCTCTTGAAAACCTCAAGATACGCTACATCGACGAGGATTCCATCATGGCCAACTACAACCTGGCTAAGGACATCAACGAGGCCATGTTGCGCCGCCAGAACCAGTTTGACGCTGCCCAGAAACAGCGTGGTAACGAGATCAGCAAGTTTGGCAATGCCATGCAGCAGAAGTACCAGAATAACCAATACCTGACCGAGGAGGCCTTCAATGCCGACCAGGCCAAGTTGCAGAAGATGCAGGCCGATGCCGAGAATTACCTGGCCAACCTGCAACAGAGCATCCAGAATGAGTTGAACCAGAGCCAGATTCAGTTGCTCGACTCCATCGACAACTTCATGAAGGATTATGCCAAGAAGAAAGGCTTTGACATGGTGCTGCGCAAGAGCGCCACGCTTTATATCGATGAGAAGTTTGATGTAACTAAGGAGGTCGTTGAGGGCTTGAACAAGCGTTACAACAAGGTGGGTGGCTCGACCGCTGCTCCTGCCAAGGCTCCCGAGTCGGCCAAGACCACAACTGCTGCCCCCACGCTCAAAGCAGAGAAGCCTGCTACCCCAGGACAGGTTGATCTCAAGAAGTAAAGGTTTTAGGTTATAGGTTGTAGGCTGTAGGTGTTTGCGGATGCCAACTGTAAAACTGAAAACTGACAACTGAAAACTCAAACGAAGAAATAAATACTTCGTGTTATATGTACTTGACTATCCGTTACCCTCAACACCAGTTGCTGGATAACGGATAATCTTTTAAGGGTGACATTCATTTTGGAAACGATATAGCAGTTGACACTGCGCTGAAACGTCTCTGCATCAAACCGTGCTAACGCACGGGAAATTAAAAGAAAATTAAATTTTAAAATTAATTTGATTAATTTCCCGCCCGACAGGGCGGTTAATACCACCAATGGGCCAACTTCTATATCATTGCCTTCATTTTTATATCATATCAATCAACATTTAAGAGATCATGAAGAAGTTAGTATCTATCCTGGCCGTAGCACTCATGTTAGGTGCTTGCCAGAACAACAGTCAGAACAATGACACGACCAACGGTGAAGCTGTCACTGCTGACAGTACTGCCAAGACGACCCTCGTAGCCTATTTCTCGGCCAGCGAGGCTCACATCACCGCACAAGTGGCTAAGACCCTTGCCCAGGCTGCTGATGCCGACCTGTTTGAGATCGTTCCCGAACAGATCTACACCACCGAGGATCTGGACTGGAAGAACGAGCAAAGCCGCTCCACCATCGAGATGAAGGACTCGACCGCACGCCCCGCTGTAGCCAGCAAGGTGGAGAACATGGCCCAGTACAACACCATCTATGTGGGCTTCCCCATCTGGTGGTACACCGCTCCCCGCATCATCAACACCTTCCTGGAGCAGTATGACCTCACGGGCAAGACCATCATCCCGTTTGCTACCAGTGGTGGCAGTGACATGGGCAAGAGCGGTGAGGACCTGAAGAAGGCCAGCGCTCCCAATGCCAACTGGATTCTGCCTGGCAAGGTCCTGAACGGCAATCCCCCTGTTGATAGCCTCAAGGTGTGGATCGAGACCCTGAAGTAATCAATAGCGATAATTAATGAAGAAGAAAAGCGGGCGGCCCTGATGTGGGTCGCCCGTTGTGTTTGAGATAGGGTAGTGTGGAGATTTACCCGAAATTATCGTAGTGGATCGATGACGGATCTACACCCAGGGAGTCCAATACTTCATTGACGGTCTGGCTCATCATGGCGGGACCGCACATGTAGTACTCGCAATCCTCTGGTGCCTCGTGCTGGCCCAGATAGGTGTCACGCATCACGGGAGCGACAAAGCCTGCGGTATATTTCACGCCAGCCTCATCGGCCACGGGGTCGGGACGGTCCAGAGCCAAGTGGAAGTGGAAGTTGGGGAAGTCCTTCTCCAGTTGCAGGAAGTCCTCCAGATAGAAGACCTCGCTCAACGAGCGGGCACCATAGAAGTAGTGCATCTCTCGGTCACGCGTATTGAGCGTGCGTGTCATGTGCAGAATCTGTGCACGCAACGGAGCCATACCAGCGCCACCGCCCACCCAGATCATCTCCTTCTTGCTGTCGAAGATGGGGTGGAAGTCGCCATAGGGGCCACTCATGATGACCTTGTCGCCAGGCTTGAGCGTGAAGATGTAGCTCGATGCGATACCGGGCATCACGTCCTGGAAGCCCACTTGGGGTTTGGGCTTGAAGGGTGGGGTGGCGATGCGCACGGTCAGCATGAAGCGGTCGCCCTCGGCAGGATAGTTGGCCATTGAGTAGGCACGCACGGTTGCCTCGTCGTTACGGCACTTGAGGCTGAACATGCCATATTTTTCCCATGTGGGCAGGTACTCGCCCAGCGACTCCTTGTCGATGTCCTTGTCATAGTCCATCTCGTACTCGGGAATCCTGATCTGGGCATAGCTGCCAGGGATGAAGTCCATGTGTTCACCTGGGGGCAGCGCCACAATAAACTCCTTGATGAACGACGACACGAGCTTGTTGCTCACGACAGTGCACTCATATTCCTTGACCGACAGCACGCTGTCAGACACTTGGATGGACAGATTGTCCTTGACCTTGACCTGGCAGCCTAAGCGCCAGTGGTCTTGCTGCTCCTTGCGGGAGAAGTGACCCACCTCGGTGGGCAGGATCTGACCACCACCCTCGGTCACCTGGACCTTGCACTGGCCACAGCTACCCTTGCCACCACAGGCACTCGACAGCATCACGCCATTCTCGTGCAGGGTGTTCAGCAAGGTGTTGCCACTGGTGACCTCCAGTTCCTTAGTACCGTTATTGATGTTGATTTTCACTTTGCCCGAGGGTACCAGATAGTGCTTGGCCACGAGCAGCAGGATGACGAGCAACAGGGTGAGCACCAGGAACACCAGGGCGCTCGCCAATACTGTAGTTGATGTGTTGGATAACAAAAGTATCATAGTGTAGTGTCCTCCTTATCCTAATTTAATACCCAGGAAGCTCATGAAGGCGATGCCCATGAGACCAGTAATGATGAAAGCGATGCCCACGCCACGCAGGGGCTTGGGAATGTCGCTGTAAGCCAGTTTCTCACGTATGGCTGCAATACCCACGATGGCAATCAGCCAGCCGATGCCTGATCCGGCACCATAGACGGTAGCCGTCCATGCCGAGGAAAAGTCGCGCTGCTGCATGAACAGAGCGGCACCCAGGATGGCACAGTTCACCGCGATGAGCGGCAGGAAGATACCCAGTGATGCGTACAGCGACGGTGAGAACTTCTCCACCGCCATCTCTACCAGCTGGGTG
Organism: uncultured Prevotellaceae bacterium; assembly: GCA_947165485.1. GTDB lineage: Bacteria > Bacteroidota > Bacteroidia > Bacteroidales > Muribaculaceae > Sodaliphilus. The sequence continues at coordinate 9,527 of CAMVAP010000022.1, read as the reverse complement.
GCCGATGCGATCACAGCGATAAACAGGATCAACGCCAGGAAACTCAAGTCAACGTCGGCAAGCGAGGGACTGAGCCATGTCAAGGCACCTTCTTGCAGCACATACTTGTTGAGCATGTAGTTAATGGGCACGGTCACCACCAGCATGAAGGTGACGGCGACGCCTAGTCCCAGAGCCGTCTTCACGTTCTTGGACACGGCCAGGAATGAACACATGCCCAGGAAGTAAGCAAATATCATGTTGTCGATAAATATCGACTTGATAAACAGATTAAGTTCTTCCATTGTTTCTTGTGGATTTAATGGTTAAACAAGCTCATTACTGTTCCTGCAACTCCTTGTTGCGCGCACGGTGAACCCAGATGATGCATCCCAGGGTAATCAATGCCATGGGGGGCAGGATCATCAGTCCGTTGTCCATATAGCCATGGTCGTAGCACCACTGCGGTATCACCTGGAAACCGAACAGTGTGCCCGAGCCCAGCAACTCACGGAAGAAAGCCACGATCACCAGAATGATGGTGTAGCCCAGGCCGTTGCCAATGCCGTCGAGGAACGAGGGCCAGGGGCTGTTGTGCATCGCAAATGCCTCAAGACGTCCCATCAAGATGCAGTTGGTGATAATCAGGCCGATGAACACCGACAGCTTCTTGCTCACGTCATAGTTGTAGGCGATGAGGATCTGTTGTACAATGATAACCAGCGCGGCGACAACCACCAGCTGCACGATGATGCGGATGTTGGTGGGAACGGTCTTGCGCAGGAAGGATATGATCACGTTGCTGAACGCCAGCACGGCAATCACCGAGATGCCCATCACGATGGCGGGCTCCAGACTGGCGGTGACGGCAAGCGAGGAGCAGATACCCAGTATCTGCACTAGGACTGGGTTGTCCTTGGACAGTGGGTTGAATAATGCTTCTTTGTTTTTCTTGGATAACATAATCGTGAAAGGGTTTATTGGGGTTGATTGTCGTTGGTTTCACTCTCGATGGCCGTTGTCGCGGGGGCGGGATTGCTGGCGGTCTGCATCTTCTTCAGGAAGGCCTCGTAGGGGGCCAGACAGTCGGCCATCATGTCGCTCACGCCGCGGCTGGTGATGGTGGCTCCGGTGAGGGCGTCGATCTGCTCGGCACCATTGGTGGTCTTCTGGCCACGCTTGAGCACGGCTACACTCTTGAACTCTCCGTCAACAAACAGGTGCTTGTCCTTGAACTCGTCCTGGAACGACTGCTCGGTAATACGGGCACCCAGTCCCGGGGTCTCACCCTCATGCGAGAAGTTAGCGCCATAGATGGTGTTGCCGTCATCGTTCACGGCAATGTAGCCCCAGATGGGACCCCACAGGCCTGCGCCATAGACAGGCAGCACATACTTGGTGCTACCGTCGTCCAACTTGCACTTCATCACGGGCAACTGGCGCTCGGCCAGTTTCACGTTCTTCTTCATATCGACGTTGAACGCCACATTGTCTGCACTGTCAACGACGTTGCCCTGGGCATCGACCAGCAAGTCCTGAATGATGTATTTCTCATACACGTCCTTGACTTGGGCGTCGCTGGGGGGGGCGATGTGGAGGGCGCTCAAGATCTGCTTGCGCGTGTCATTGGCGATATTTTCGTTCTGCTTGGGCTTGAGCGCCATGTAGATGAACGCCAGCACGGTGCCCACGAGCAGCACCATCACGGCAGCATACAGGATCTGATAAGTGTTACTGTTCTTGTTCATGACTTATCCTCCTTATTCTTTAACGGCGGCACGGCGGGCGCGACGCTTGATGTTAGACGATACCACACAGTGGTCGATCAACGGGGCAAAAGCATTCATCAGCAGGATGGCGAGCATCATGCCCTCGGGGTAACCACTGTTATAAACACGTATCAGGATGGCAAATACGCCAATCAGCAGGCCGTAAATGTACTGACCTACCTTGGTGCGGGCTCCTGTTACAGGATCGGTGGCCATAAACACGGCACCAAAGGCGAAGCCTCCAAGGCACAATTGGGTCACGGGGTCGAGCATCGAGGCGGGGTAGGTGGCGCTGGGCAACGCGTGTACCAGGGCTCCCATTGCCAGACCGCCAACAAATACCGAGCACATGATGCGCCATGAGGCAACTCCAGTGAGCAGCAACAAGGCTGCGCCCAGCAGGATGGCAATCATCGACGTCTCGCCAGGAGATCCGGGAATCAGACCGATCACGGCATCCATTGCCGACATGGGCTCGCCCAGCACGTTGGTCAGGTGCAGGCTGTCGCCCACGTTGGTGGCAACCTGTCCCAGCGGAGTGGCTCCGGTGAAACCGTCAACCACGGTCCCTTGCCCCAAGCCGAACGCACTGTCCATCTTGACAAATGCCTCGTCACCGCTCATGCGTGACGGGTAGGCAAAGAAGAGGAAGGCGCGGGTGATGAGGGCTACGTTGAAGATGTTCATGCCGGTGCCGCCAAAGACCTCCTTGGCAAAGATGACGGCAAACGCGGTAGCGACTGCGGTCATCCACAGCGGTGTGTTGATGGGAACTATCAAGGGAATAAGAATACCCGTGACAAGGAAACCTTCCTGAATCTCCTTGTGATGAATCTGCGCACTGATAAACTCGATGCCCAGACCCACGGCATAGCTCACGACTATCACGGGAAGTAGAGCCAGCAGGCCATAGAGGAACATCTGGAACCAGCCCTCCTGGGACTGGCCGATGGCTAGGTAGTGCTGGTAGCCAATGTTGTACATACCGAACAGCAATGCGGGAACCAATGCCGCCACCACAGTGATCATGGTGCGCTTGAGGTCATTGCCATCATGGATGTGGACGCCCGACCGTGATGTGGTGTTGGGCGTGAACAAGAATGTCTCCATGCCGTCATAGACCGACTCCAGCTTGGAGAGCGTGCCGCCAGGACGGAACGTGGGTTCTATCTTGTTCATGAAATTCCTTAATGCTTTCATATCATTGATAAGTTGAATAGCGATGATTGATGACTAATAAAATAATGTGTGTGCGTCAAGACATCTCGGCACGCAATTTATCCAGCCCTTCACGGACGATGTGCTGCAACTCCAGTTTGCTCGTGTCGGCAAACTCGGCCAGTGCGAAGTCCTCGGGAGCGATCTCATACACGCCCAGCTGCTCCATCTTGTCGATGTCACCGCTGATGATGGCCTTGATGAGGAATTCACCGTAGATGTCCATCGGCAGCATCGCGTCATATTCACCAGTGCGCACAATGGCGCGCTCTCCACCCTTCATGCGACTGTCCATGCTCACGGGCTTCTTCAATCCGCCAAGCCAGGTGGTGAACGTGTGGTAAATCGAGAATCGGCTAGGACGCATCGATGCCCAGCCCATGAATTCGTCGGGCTTGTTGTTCTCGGGGATGACGGTGATGTGGCGGTAGGGTGCTCTCAACCACTGGGTGGCATCCACCTTGACTCCCGTGAGCACGTTGCCACTGATGATGCGGCTCTGTGCCAGATTGGTCGTCTCGTTCTTGAGAACGGTCTGCAGGTCGGCACCCATCACGGTGCTCAGGTAGCAGGGATGTTGTACCATCTCTCCAGTGATGGCGACCACTGTGTCGTGGCTCACCCGACCCGTGGCAAACAATTCACCGATGCGGGCCAGGGTGATGATGTCCATGGTCCACACCGTTTCTCCCTTGTTCACGGGCTTGACATTGGCTATCTGAACGCCAACGTTGCCAGCAGGGTGGGGACCGGTAAAGGTGGTCACCTCGGCTCCGGGAGCGTCAATATCTTGCCCCTCGCGCACGCCGATGTACACTTTGCCACTGGTCAATCCATTCAGCACCTCGACACCCTTCTTGATGTACTGGCGCTTGTCACCGAGCACTAGGTTCAAGTCGGGAGCCAGTGGAGCCGAGTCAAAGGCTGTCACAAACACGTCACGTGGTTTCTCACCGGGGACGGGCACCACGTCATAAGGGCGCTGGCGCATCATCACCCACAGTCCCGACTGCAACAGCACTTCCATTGCAGGACGACGGGTGTCGAGTGGGAAAGCCTCGTTGGCACCGTCGGGGCTGATGATGATCGCATCAATGTGCCGGCGCTCGCCGCGACGCACCTCCTTGACGGTACCGCTCACGGGCGATACAACCTTGATGGCCTCATAATTCTTGTCGTGATAGAGGGGTTCGCCGGCAGCGACGTGCTCGCCCTCTTTCTTTTCCATGCGAGGGATAATCCCATGGAAATCATCGGGAACGATAGCCACGCTCTGGGGTGATGAGGCAGCGACAATGCCATTGCTGCCAATGGCACCCAGCAGCTGGATGTCGAATCCCTTCTTGAGTCTTACTATTGCCATGATAAAAAATAGTATTGTTTTGGTAAGTTATATTATATTTAATAATGTGGGCACAAAGATAGTGCAAGTCGAGCGGAATGCCAAACAAAATATAATTTTTGTTGCCTTGTGCTAAGTTGCCGCACCCGTGTGAACGGGCCGTAATCCTTCAAAAAGCGTTGCCGCCATGTGCCATTACCACCATGATAGCCACTATGTACAGATGACAAAAAGCCATTGTTAATAAAAAAATAGTGAAAAAAAGTGCCCCGATGTGCGGCGTTTTCAAATAATTGTGATAAATTTGCGTTAATTTTTTAGACAAAATGGCTTCTAGCAAGTGCCTCAAGGGCCGCCATCTGTTGTGAAATTTGTTGTGTTTCAACTGCTTGCGGTATTCAATCGTGAGCCGATTGAGATGCTTAGACCATGATTAAAGAACCAGAACTTTAATAACTAAATAACTAATTTTATTAATTCATTTTAAAAACATTTTAAATTATGGCTGAACAAACAAACATTCAGAAGCCACAGACCGCTGCCAAGAAAGAAGTGAGCAGCAACGTTAGTGGTATCAAGAGCGCATCGCTCGTCATTCTCGTTTGCTTTATCTTAGCAGTTCTTTTCTACCTCTTCGTGCTGGGCAATCCTGCTAACTTCAAGGATGCCGTTGCTAAGGAAGGTCCCCTCAACCTGCTGGGTACCGTGTATAAGGGCGGTGTAGTTGTGCCCGTGCTTATCACCTGCTTCCTCACTGTGATTGTTCTGTGCGTTGAGCGCTGGATCGCTCTGGCTAAGGCTAAGGGTAAAGGTAACACCACCAAGTTCGTCGAGGACGTGAAGGCTGCTCTGCGCAACCATGATCTCGCTAAGGCTGAGGACCTCTGCCGCAAGCAGAAAGGTACTGTTGGCGCTGTTGTTTATGCAACCCTGCAGAAGTACAAAGAGATGGAGAAGGACACCATCCTGAGCAAGGAGCAGAAGGTCGCTTCCATCCAGGCTACCCTTGAGGAGGCTACCGCTCTTGAGATGCCCGCCCTGCAGCAGAACCTGCCCGTGCTGGCAACCCTGACCACCCTGGGTACCCTGATCGGTCTGTTCGGTACTGTGTTGGGTATGATCAAGTCGTTCCAGGCACTGTCCGCTTCGGGCGCTCCTGACTCGACCGAACTGTCAACCGGTATTTCGGAGGCACTTGTGAACACCGCCCTCGGTATCGCAACCGCTGCCCTCGCCCTGATCGGTTACAACTTCTACACCAACAAGATCGATAACATGACCTATGCTATCGATGAGCTTGGCTTTGCTACTGTTTCTACTTTCTCCGCTACTCACTAATTATTGGTTAGCAGCTGATTAATTAATCGTTTTTAAACAAACAGATTAAGGTGATTTAGAAATATGGGAAAAGTCAAAATTAAAAAGAAAGAGACGCGCATCGACATGACCGCTATGTCCGATGTGACGGTGCTTCTGTTGACTTTCTTCATGTTGACTTCTACATTCCTTCAGAAGGAACCCGTGACCGTGATCACTCCTCCTTCGGTTTCCGAGGAGAAAGTTCCTGATTCTAACCTGTTGTCTGTTCTTGTCAGCCCCGAGGGTAAGGTGTTCCTTGAAATCCTCGGTAGCAAGGACTCGACAATGAAGAGCGAGACGGTTCGCGCCGACTTGCTTAAGAATATGGTTGCCGAATACAAGAAGACCCATCCCAGTGCAAACCTCGCGTTTACCAATAAGGAGATGGAGACCTTCTCTAAGCTCAACGCTTTCGGTGTGCCCATCACTAAGATGAAAGAATGGTTGAACCTGGAGCCTGACCAGAGAGACAAATTCCTCGAGTCGGAGCAGAACCCCGGTGTTCCAATCAACATGAATGAAGATCCAAACAACCCCAACGAATTCCAAATGTGGATCAGGGCTGCCTACAACTCGGTTAACCCCGAACTCCAGGAATCGATGGTGAAAGGACGTGGTATAGCAATCAAGGCCGACCAGACAACGCCTTACAGCGTGGTGAACGTGGTGATGGACAACCTCCAGACCATGAAGATGAACAAGTTCACCCTGATGACGGCTCTTAAAACAGAGGAGGAATAAGATATGGCAATTAAAACTAAAAGTCGTCAGAAAAAGTTCGATACCCGTATCGACTTCACTCCTATGGTTGACATGAACATGCTGTTGATCACCTTCTTTATGTTGTGTACCACCATGATCAAGAGCCAGACGCTCCAGATCGCGTTGCCTACCAACGAGAAGGTTGAGAAAGAGCAGCAGAACAAAGTAAAGCAGTCCGAGGCCGTTACCATCATCATCGATGGTAAAATCGACGAGAAAACGGGACTCTCCAATCCCGAGGACGGTATGCTTTTCTACTACGACGGTATGCCCGAGACCGATAAGCTTGCACAAGGCGAAAGCAACATGAAGCAAATCGAGTTTGGTGCCAAGACCGGCGGTGCTTATCCCGCAATCCGCGAGATTCTACAAGAGCGCAACAAGGAAGTCGTTCTCAAGATTGCCGACTTGAAGAAGGAATGGAAGGAAATGAAGTTCTCTAAGAATGAGGAAGTCAATGACTCCATCTATCAGGAGAAGGCTAAGAAGATCCGTAACGACTCCACCCTCAAGCGCCCGGTTGTGATTATTAAGGCTACGCCCAACGCCAGCTATGCCCACGTGGTGAGCGTGCTTGACGAGATGCAGATCAATAACATTAGCCGCTACCAGATCGACCGCATCAATGAGGTTGACTCCGCGATGATGATTATGGTCCAGGCTAAGAACCTTAAGAAGTGATGATAGGATTAATGGATTTGTTTAATCTTTAAAAAAAAGAAATCAATTATGGCAAAAGAAGTTGATCTTTCATCGCGTGAATGGTGTGACCTCGTGTTTGAAGGGAAGAATAAGGACTTCGGTGCTTATGTCATCCGTACCGACTCACCCAAGCGTCACAACAAAGCTGTCCTGTGGACCATTATCGGCGCCATCATCTTCGGTATGCTCGCATGGGGTATTGTGAAGACCAACCAATACCTTGAAGAGAGAAGGCTCGCCGAGCAGGGCGAACAGGAAGAAGTGCTCATCGACATGTCTCAGGAAGCTGAGGAGCCCGAGGAGCAGCAAGAACGTCTCGAACAACCCAAGCCCGAGGTTCTCCCCGAGGAAGTCTTGAAGTCAGTGAAAGTTACCGAGCTCCAGATCGTCGAGGACGATAAGGTGAAGAAGGAAGACGAGATCAAGACTCAGGACGAGTTGAAGGAAACCGAGACCGCCTTCGGTCAGAAGGATAACGAGAAAGGTACTGAGGACCGTAACGTTACCCGCACCCTGAAGGAAGAGGTTGTCGTTGAGAAACCCGTAGAGAAGAAGGAAGAAAAGAAAGAGGAAATCTTCCGCTCAGTAGAGCAGATGCCCCAGTTCCCTGGTGGTGAAGCCGCGCTGATGAAGTACCTCCAGTCACACATCAACTACCCGCCCATGGCCGCCGAGAACAATGTTCAGGGACGCGTCGTTGTGCAGTTCGTCGTTGACAAGACTGGTAGGGTCGGTGAAGTGAAGGTTGTCCGCTCGGTGGATAAGGACCTTGACAAGGAGGCCGTTCGCGTCTGCAAGTCACTGCCCAAGTTCACCCCGGGTCGCCAGAATGGTCAGGCCGTGTCCGTATGGTACACCCTGCCCGTAACCTTCAAGCTCCAGGGTACCAACTAATCGAATTATTCGGTTAAAATCCTTAATATCTAAAAGCGGCATCGCAATCCACGATGCCGCTTTTATTTATTGGGGACACGGGTGGGACACGGGGACGGTTCTTTTGTCCCATTTTGTCTTCAAAATGGGACAAAAGAACCGTCCCCGTGTCCCATTTTTACTTCCACTACTTCGTAAAAGATAGGGCTATCATGGACTTTTCCTTCTTCTCATTTGACCTCAACATCAAGAAAAAGTGTCATCACCGTGAGCCCCAAAATTCCGAATTACCCCCAAATGACCTTTTTGTTTCGTAAATACTTGATATGTAGAGTGTTGTCTTTTGATATATGACCATCAAATGTTCGCCATTTTTCAATGATCAATAGTAATTTTGCAAGCGAGGGTTAGCCCGTTTTATTAACCTGAATAATGTTTTGAATGATGATGGTTATAGACGGTGAAATCGATTATTGAACACGTTAGCGAGAGTGTCTGAAAAAATATGCCGGCTGAATAAATACGGGTTAATGAACATTTGTTAAACTATTAAAATCAAAGTATTATGGCAAAGGAAATTAATTTATCATCGCGTGAATGGTGCGATCTCGTTTTTGAAGGGAAGAATAAGGACTTTGGCGCTTATGTCATCCGTACTGAATCAACCATGCGTCATAACAAGGCTGTCCTGTGGACCCTCATTGGCACCATTATTTTCGGCCTGCTGGCCTACGGTTTCATGAAGGCTAATCAGTACCTTGAGGAAAGAAGACTCGCCGATCAAGCTTCTATTGAAGAAGTTCTCATCGACATGTCTCAAGAGGCCGAGGAACCTGAACCCGAGCAGCAGGTTCTCGAACAGGAGAAACCAGAGGAAATCCCCGAGGAAGTCTTGTTGAACACTATCCAAGTTACCGAAATCAATATTGTCGAGGACAATGAAGTGAGTGAGGAAGACAGAATCATATCTCAAGATGAGATCATGCAGACTCAAACTGCTATCGGTGCAACGAATTATGATCAAGGTACTGATAACCTTAACGCTAACCATACCAATGTGAATGTGGTTGTCGTTGAGCCGCCTGTTGATAGACCCGCAGAGGTTGAGCAAAAAGTCTTCCGTTCAGTAGAGCAGATGCCCCAGTTCCCTGGTGGTGAAGCTGCCCTGTTGAAGTACCTCCAGTCTCACATCAACTACCCGCCCATGGCTGCCGAGAACAATGTTCAGGGTCGCGTTGTAGTGCAGTTCGTTGTTGACAAGACTGGTAAGGTGGGAGAAGTGAAGATTGTCCGCTCGGTGGATAAGGATCTCGACAAGGAGGCCGCTCGCGTCTGCGCGTCGTTGCCCAAGTTCACCCCAGGTCGTCAGAATGGTCAGGCCGTGTCAGTATGGTACACCCTGCCCGTTACCTTTAAGCTTCAGGGAACCAACTAATCAACACGCAATTAAACCTAAAGTGGGACAAAGGGACGGTTCTTTTGTCCCACTTTTAACTTAAATGGGACAAAAGAACCGTCCCTTT
>CAMVAP010000021.1 GCA_947165485.1 uncultured Prevotellaceae bacterium | reverse complement strand
CAGCCTTGTCACACTGCTTGCCGGCCTCGTGCTTGCACTCCTTCTTCATGCCAGCGGCCTTCTCCTTGCAATCAGCACACTGCTGGTCGGCAGGCTTATTACATGCCTGACCGTCCTTGTGACCCTGGCACTGCTCGTGCTTGGGAGCGGCTTTTACTTGATCTACGTTGGTTACGGGCGTTTGAGCCATCATTGCGCAAGTGGCAAATGCCACAGTTGCGAGCGTCAATAAGAATTTCTTCATAGTTTTTATAAATCGTTATAAAGTTGATATGTTATATTCCAGCAGGCAAAAATAGCAATAAAAACCGAATTATTAGACGTTTTAAGTTTTTTTTGGTTTAATACCGCTTCAAAATTTGAATGTTGTAGTTAAAACGTGTACTTTTGCAGCCGTTTGAAAATACTTATTGACAAATTAAAAGAATCATAACAATTATGTCAACCTATACCGTTTCGGACCCCCGCAAGGTCACAACCAAGCGCATCGCCGACATGCGCATCTCAGGCGAGAAAATCGCAATGATCACCGCCTATGACTTCACTATGGCCACTCTCGTTGACCAAGCCGGCATTGATATCGTCCTGGTGGGCGACAGCGCCAGCAACGTCATGCAGGGTAACGCCACGACCATCCCCATCACAATCGATGACATGATTGTGTATGGCCGCACGGTGGTGCGCGCTGTGAAGCGTGCAATGGTCATTGTGGACATGCCGTTCGGCACCTATCAGGGCGACCCCATGGAGGCCCAACGCAATGCCGTGCGCATCATGCAGGAAACCGGGGCCGACGGTGTGAAACTTGAGGGCGGTCGTGAGATGAGGGTTGCCATCGAGACGATCTTGCGCGCCGGCATTCCCGTGATGGGACACCTGGGCCTGACACCGCAAAGTATCAACAAATTTGGCACCTACTCCACCCGTGCCCAGGACGAGGCCGAGGCCACACGCCTGCTGGCCGATGCCAAGGTGCTGGCCGAAATTGGCTGCTTTGGCATTGTGCTGGAAAAGATACCTGCTACACTGGCGGCCAAGGTCACTCAATCGATCAACGTTCCCACCATCGGCATTGGCGGTGGCAGCGCTTGCAGCGGACAGGTCCTCGTTCTACATGATATGCTTGGGCTTAACCGCGAATTCAAGCCCAAATTCCTGCGCGTGTACAACAACCTGGGCGAACAGATCATCGACAGCGTGGGAAAGTATATCACCGATGTCAAGAGCGGTGACTTCCCCAATGCCGAAGAGCAATACTAGCGATCACAACCGATACAATATCAAGGGGGGCTGTGTCATCATTCGCAACCGGTAGCATGAATCGGGCTTCGCCGAGCTATAGGTTCTCGGCCATTAGGCCGATTCAAAACATGGTGCGGAATGATGACACAGCCCCCCTGTGTGTGAGGATATCATTTAGTTGGCGGCCATGAAGTCCTCTACATCCTGGGGATGGTAGGGGATGCGCTTCTCGCCAAGGAAACGGCAGCCATCGGCAGTGATGAGGATATCGTCCTCGATGCGGATGCCACCAAAGTCCTTATAAGTCTCCAATTTATCGAAGTTGAGGAACTCGGCACAATGTCCGCTGGCGCGCCAGTCGTCGATGAGTGCGGGAATGAAGTAGATACCAGGCTCGTCGGTCACTACAAAGCCTTCCTGCAGGCGGCGTCCCATGCGCAGGGCGTTGGTGCCAAACTGATCCAGACGGGGCCTTGTCTCCTCGTCAAAGCCAACGTAAATCTGACCCAAACCTTCCATGTCATGAACGTCCATGCCCATCATGTGTCCCAATCCGTGGGGCAGGAACATCGCATGGGCTCCAGCGGCAACAGCCTCATCCACATCGCCCTTCATGAGTCCTAACTCCTTGAGGCGCTCGGTCATGAGGCGGCACACGGCCATGTGCACATCCATGTATTTCATGCCCGGCTTGGAGATGCCCAGTGCCAGGTCATGGCACTCCTCGACGATGCGGTAAATCTCGAGTTGGCGCTGGTCATACTTGCCGTTGACAGGCATCGTGCGGGTGTTGTCACTGCAATAGAACTCCATCGTCTCGGCACCACAGTCACACAGGGCCAGCCTTCCGGCCTCCAGGGGCGCCATCGAGGGGTTACCGTGCATGATCTCGCCATGCTGCGAGAAGATGGTGGCAAAGCTCACCTTGGCGCCATAGCTCTCGGCAACGCCATCGATCTGTCCACCAATGTACTTCTCGGTCACGCCAGGCTTGATGAGGCGCATCGCTGTAGTGTGCATGAGGTAGCCCACCTCGGCGGCACGCTCCAGCTCGGCAATCTCCTCGGCGGTCTTGACCGAGCGCATGTTGATGACCGCCATGCGCAGGTCATGGGAGCACGCCTCGGCCTGCTTGGCGGGATGGATGCCCAGCAGATCCATGATCTGGATCTTGGTGTCGTGGCGATAGGGAGGAAGGAAGTGGATGCGGCGACCCTTGGACCTGGCCTCATCACAGATCACCTGTAACTGCTTCATCGGGGCCGAGTTGGCGACACCCACCTGGGCGGCCATATCAGCCACACTATCGACCGATCCATACCACACGATATCCTCAATGTCAATATCATCACCCACAAGGGTCTCGACATCGTTATCGATGTCAATCACGCCCACCAGCCCGTCACGCTGCTGGCCAAAGTAGTAGAGGAATGACGAATCCTGGCGGAAGGGATAGTAAGCATTATTGGGATAGTTGCAAGGTGACTCATTGTTGCCAAAGAGCAGAATCACGCCGTCGCCCACGCGTTTCTTTAACTCGTCTCGACGATTGATGTAGGTCTGTTTGCTAAACATAATCTTATCTATTATAAGTTGATCAGGTTTGTTAATGTATTGTTTTTTTTTGATGAGCAAAGGTAATGTTTTTCTTTAAAACCATCAACCGCCACACAGGTTTTTTTATGTTATCGACATGCCGCAGGACCCACAATGGCAGGAAAAACGGCTGAAAAAAACTATTTTTTTGGATTTTTTTTGCCAAAATGCTTGTATATTAAAAAAAAGTACTACCTTTGCACCGCTAAACGCAAAACGCTTTTTGCGCAAAGCCATTTGCCCAGGTGGCGGAATTGGTAGACGCGCACGTTTCAGGTGCGTGTGCCGCAAGGTGTGCGGGTTCGAGTCCCGCCCTGGGCACCCAGGAAAATCCCTGACAGTCATTCGATTGTCGGGGATTTTTACATACCACAACAAGAAAAAAACAAGTACCCAGCGACTGGTGAGGAGTTCGGAGTGTGGAGTGCCGACTAGGGAACTAGAAGGTTCACCCGATAAAAGGTGGGGGCAGTGTGGTCGCAGACCACAGCAAGGCCAGCGGCCTTGAATTGAGGTAACCCCACGGCGCACAGGCCGTAGGCCTCGTGTGGCGTGGGGAACGAGGCTACCACCCGAACGGGCCTCGTAGAGGGCCAATCACGTCAGGCGGTAGTCATTCCATTCTATTCCAGCATTGAGCAGGTGTTTGCGGTATTCGTCTTCAAAAGATTCCCGTTGATGATGCATACGCTGGTTCCTGACAAGAGTGGCCCTCATTCGAGGCCCGTCTGCTTGAGCCCTCTCTCCCCAGGCCACACTGACCTTCGGCCAGTGCGCCCTGGGGTTTGCGCAATTCAAGGCCGCTGGCCTTGGCGAGGTCTTTCGACCTCTAGCTCGCCCCACCTTTTATCAGGTGAGCCCTAATTTAGACTGTAGGTCATAGGCTTTAGCAATGATATAGCAGTTGGCCCATCGGTGGTATGAGGCTGTGCCATAACTTGCAACTGGTAGCATGAATCGAGCTTCGCTAAAGGTTCTCCGTGCCTTGCACGGATCATATTGCAAGCAAAGCATGATGACACAACGCCTCGCAACGTGCCTGCCGCCGGTCCCGCCCGCGGCAGGCACTTCCCTTTCCCGTACCGGCCTTATGGCCACATCCCATCACTCCAAATTTCGGACTGATATTACTTGTTGGGCAAGAGGCGGTTCTCGTTCATGCGGGACATGTATTGCTGGATGAGGGCCTTGAGGAACCGTTCCATCTCATGCTGCTCGGGCAACTGGTTCACAAGGTTGGTTCTCAGTAACTTATCGGTCTTGAAACGATACACGGCTGTGGTCTTGCTGCCATCAAACTGGAGCATCAAGTCGCCCTTAACCAGCTGATAGACACCCGCATTGTAGCTAAAGGCCCATGTGCCGGCGGGATCGGCAGCCAGCACATCGTCGCCAAAGGCGAGATAGGGCTTGCCATAGCCCAGCAAGTGCAGCAGCGTGGGGGTGATATCGGTCTGCTGGACGATGATGTCATCACGCAATGCGGGCTTGAGCGATCCGTCGGGCGTATAGAAGATGATGGGAATGCTGTAGAGTCCCAAATCGGTCTTATAGACGTCGTGGGTGCTCTGGTTGGTGTGGTCGGCCACAAGGACAAAGACGGTGTTTTGATACCACGGTTCACGGCTGGCACGCGCAAAGAAGCGACGCAGGGCCAGGTCGGTGTAGCGCACACACTTGTGGATGGGCGACCCGCCCTCGTCACGCAGCGAGTCACGGTACTGCTCGGGCAGGCCAAAGGGATGATGAGATGAGGCGGTGAAAACAGTGGCCAGGAAGGGCTGCTTCATGCCGTGGATGCCGTCGAGCGTGAATTGCAGGAACGGCTCATCCCAGATGGCCCACTTGCCGTCAAAATCGTCCATACCGCCATACTTGGAGGACTGGCAGTACTCATCCAAGCCATAATAGCTCTGGTAACCGATACTGTGGGCATAGGCGCTGAAGCCCATCGAGATATTGTGCGCCCCATGGAAGAAGGCGCTGCTGTAACCCTCTCGCGTCAGCATCGAGGGCAACCCCTCCACATCGTTGAGCGAGGCAGGCGTGAGGAAGAACGGCTCGACCATCATGGGCAGGCCCGATAGAATCGAGGGCATGGCATCCATGCTGATGCGCCCGTTGGCAAAACTGTACTTGAAGGTCATCGACTTCTGGACCAAACTGTCGATAAAGGGCATATATCCTTGATAATGCCCACCGTCAAGGTCGGGGTTGAACGAGCCGATATACTCCTTGCCCATGCTCTCGACAATGAGGATAACGACATTCTTGCCCGGCTGGCTCAGTTCATCGACAACAGGGCGGTGATGCACAGGGCTGTAGATGGCCTCCATCTGGTCAGCAGTCATGTAATCGGGCGTGACAAACGCCTTCTTGCCCACGCTGCGTATCATCGAGAACGGTGTATTCAACACCACCGATGCCTCAACAGGACGGTTGACAAACTCATTGGCATTACTGATGGTGATGGGGCGCGTGCCCGCCGTGACACTGCCGCGGATGCCCACGATGGCCAGCGGAATCATCAGCAACAAGGCGACGAGTTGGGAGATATAATAATGATGCCCAAAGCGATAGACCTCCAGGCGCGGCGTGGTATAGCAGCGCCACAGGATAAACACCAGCGCGATGAATGCCAGCACCAGATACCAGTGGTTCACCCCCTCGGTCAACAGAATCGAGGCGATGTTGCCCTCGTTCTGAAACTCGGTGAACACCGACACGGTGGAACGGCGACCCGTATATTGGAAATAAACCGAGTCCATCAGGTTCATCGCCAGGCCCACGCCGTTGGTGACGACATAGAGCCACCTCAGCCCCCTGTGGAAGCCTGCCCGCTCCTTGAGGTGCAAGGGCAGCAGCATGAGCACCAGATACAGCGCGTTGACATAGAGCAGCGCCGACGTGTCAAACACCAGCGCACCATGAGCCATGCTCTTGAACAACGGCCACGACATGTAAGGCGCAAACGTGGACCAGTTTTCCATGAAAAAAGCCACACGCGACAGCATCCACACCAGATAGGCCACCAGCACATTCAGCACCGCAGCCCCTATATTACTATGAACAAATCTTTGAAACATGAAGCAGTTTACCCTTTGTTAATACGCTCTAACAGATTAGCTTCAATTTCCTCAGTCGATGGGATGGAACCTTCTACCTTTACCGGGTAGAACTTCTCCAGCTCATAAGATGAAATGGCGATGGGTTGACTACTTGATTCTAAAGAATATTGAGCCACATCACTTTCGGGTTGAGGCAATACAGATTTATTTACTTTAACTGCCGCCCTTATCTGGCTTTTCCTATATCGGAGTGCTGAATTTTTCAACCACTTCTTGTATTCAGTGTCGATGATAGTGATATTTGCCATATTTCCCTTTATCATCTATGTTTTAATACTTTTCTATTTTTCGCCGTTGATAAGCTGACGCCCTCACGCGACAAAATCTGAGCAATCTCTTCTTATTTTTCCAGCAGCAGCAACATCTGGTCGATGATGGTGCGGTTGTTGTTCAGGCGGGGCACCTTGCGCTGACCGCCCAGCTTGCCCGTAGATGCCAGCCAGCGGTCAAACAGGCCGGCAGTAGCGATGACCAGCGCGGGCGGGGCCAGGAAGATGTCGCCCTTGCGCTTCGCGTCATAGTCGCTGTTGACTTGGCGCAGGTGCTGGTCCAGCAGCAGCATGAAACGGGCGGTGTCCTGCGGCTCGCGGGCAAACTCGATGAGCCACTGGTGGTGTCCGCGCTGGCCGCTGGTCGAATAGACGGGAGCGGCAGTATAGTTGAGCACCTCGGCACCGGTTTCCTGAGCAGCCAGCGAGATGGCATGATCGGCATTGTGCACCATCAATTCCTCGCCAAAGGCGTTGATAAAGCTGCGCGTCCGGCCCGCAATCTTGATTTTCACCGGGTTGAGTTGCTCGATGGTCACCGTGTCGCCGATGCGATAACGCCACAGGCCATTGGCCGCAGTGATGATCAGCTCATAGGTGCGGCCCTGCTCGATTTCCCAGATGGGATAGACCTCGGGGGTCTCGTTACCACTCTGCTCGACGGGCAGGAACTCATAGAACACCCCGATATCGAGCAACAACAGCATCGCCTCGCTCTCCCAGTCGCTCTGGACCGCAAAGAAGCCCTCGCTGGCATTATAGGTGTCCAGGAAGTGCATCCTGGACATGTCACAGATATCCTCATACTGCTGCCTGTAGGGTCCAAAGGCAATACCCCCATGGAAGAAGACCTCCAGATGGGGCCACACCTCATGAATGCACGTCTTGCCCGTTTTATCAAGCACATTGCGCAGCACCGTGAGGAACCATGACGGCACACCGCTCAGGTTGGTCACATTCTGCCCGACGGCAGCCTCCACCAGGCGAGGCAATTTCTCGCTCCAGTCCTCCATGAGCGCCACCTGGCGGCTGGGGATGCGCAACAGGTTGGCCAGCGGGTTCATATTCTCGATGAGATTAGCACTCAGGTCACCTACCCTCACCCCTCGCTGCAACTGCAGGTTGTTGGCAAAGCTGCCTCCCAGGATGAACGCCTTGCCCGAGAAGATGCGGCTCTCGGGATTCAAGTTCAGGTAATGGGACACCACGTCGCTGCTGCCCTGGTAATGATTCCACTGGAAAGCCTCTCGCGTGATGGGGATATACTTGCTGCGTCCGTCGCTCGTTCCCGACGACTGCGCGAAGTTATAGCATCGTCCTGGCCACAACTCATCCTTGGCACCATTGACCATGCGCATGATGTGCGGTTGCAGGTTCTCGTAGGAGTACAACGGCAAGGTTGAGGCAAACTGGCGATAGGTGCGGATCGACGAGAAATCATACTTGCGACCGATGCGGGTCAGGGCCGCCTTCTCAACAAGGCGCACCAGTTCGCCCTGCTGCACGGCGTCGGCATGGTCGATATAGCGCCTGTGCTGCTGCAAGCGCCCCAGGAAATGGCTGCGAATAAAAGGCGTGAAATCTATCATAGCCGCAAAAATACAAATAAACCACGAAAAACGAGATTTTCTATTCATAAAAAATCGGGAAAACCCCGCTCCTGGTCTATACAAATCGCACACTCGACTGCCGCAACGCCCGATAACGGGAAAAGCCCCATCCGTTGGCATGGGATATGCAATTCTTGGGATGATTAGTCGATTATTTATTAATCTTGGTCTAAAAAATTTGCAATGATGAGTGAATATCACTAATTTTGAGGCAACAAACATTTAGAAACAAATTAAAACATACGCACTATGAAACGGTTTATCTTAACAATGGTGGCAGTGCTGACCCTGGTGTCAGCCGCCCATGCGATGAGCTACAAGTCGGCCCGCGACCAGGCCTTCTTCTTGACCGACAAGATGGCCTATGAGCTGGCACTGAGCGACGACCAGTATAATGCCGTGTATGAAATCAACATCGATTACATCATGTGTATCGATACCTATGATGACCTGTTCGGCACCTTCTGGACCCGACGCAACAACGAGCTCAGGTATGTGCTCTCACCCGCACAATACCAGCTGTACATCACTCTGGAGTACTTCTATCGCCCCATGTCGTGGCAGAACAAGAAGTTTGTGTTCAGCATCTACAACCGCTATCCCAAGGATCAATTCTATCGCGCCGCTCCTCCCGGATACCAGGTGTACAAGGGCTCCAACCGTTACTTTGACCACAGTGCCTACAGCGGACGCACCTTTGGCGCTCCCGCGGGCAAATCCCAGCCCAAGCCCGGCATGGGCGGCACCCAGCCCGGCGTGAGCAACACCAGCAAGAGCCAGCCTGGCAGCCGCACCCGCGGAGGCATGATGACCAAGAAGCAAGCGGTGAATCTGGGCAAGCAACACATGAGCCAGCCGCCCCGCCGATAAGGGTTAATAATAGCACTTTATCATAGACACAATTGCAGGGAAGTCCAGTCAAGACTTCCCTGCGATTGTTTATTGTGGTCGGCTAGCCAGCCAACAGGCTATTTCTTGAGTTCAAAGCCCACCATGATGTCCTCATAGTTGTCCAGCAACTTGCCGATCGCCTTGATCGCTGAACTGTCGCTGAACTTGCTGGCCAGCGTTAAGAGCCGCAGCAGCTTGTCGGCCTCAAAGGTGAGGCGCAGCTTCTTCTTTCCATCACGCTTGAGTGTGGCATTCAACGGCACACCATGCCACTTGAAGGAAATCTGGTTCAAATCGGGGTTGTAATGATAGTCCCCCTTGAAGTTGACACCCATCAGCCTCATGATGCAGGTGCCGTCGTTGTTGAAGGTGAATTGGGGACTCGCCTTGTCCAGTCCCACCTTCTTGAACGCTTTCTTGAGTTTGCCCTTGAGCTTCCCCTTGGCAATAGGCTTCCCCACCCCGGCAAGCAGGTTCTTGCCGCTCACGTCAACTGCCGGGCCACTGTAGTTCCACTCCCCCTTGATAAGGTTATTAATCAGCAGGGTTTCACTGGCGATGTCGGCATCGGTGACCGTGAACACCTCATTAGGGTTCAAGTCGGCACCGACCGAACCTTGACGGGCCGTCGAGCATGACGCCAACAATCCTATAGCACACAAAAAGGTCAAAAAACGTCTCATATCTCTTCTATTTTGGGGCAAAGTTAATGCAAAACAACAAAAATGCACCATAAAAAAGCGCATAAAATAAAAAAACATAGTACCTTTGTAGCTTGTGAGACATTGAACTACTGTTATTCAATATTGAAATAAAACGCATTAAATTAAACGACAATAAATCATGGTAGTAGGTTACGGTGGCCGCAGAATCATCATGGAGAATAATGATACGTCCTATTACGGACGCATCCTTATCAAAGCACTTGCCACAAATTATCCTAGCAACTATTATATCCTGTACTCGCCCGAGCGCAAGCAGAACAAGCGCCTCACCGCACTGTTCAACGAGGACAGCGTGAGGGTGAAATTCCCGCGCAGCTACATCCACAACACCAAGCGATGGTACACGGGCAATGGCATCGTGCGATCGGCCAAGGGGCATGGCGTGAATGCGTTTCACGGCATTGACGACGGCATCGCATCGGGCTTCAGCGGCAGTAACTTCCCCTCGGTGTTCACGATGATTGACCCGTTGTACAAGAGTGCCAACGGATGGATTGAGAGGATGCTCATGCAACGTCGTGCCCGCAAGGCCTGTAAAATCGCCAAGCGCGTGATCGCCCTCAACGAGGTGGACCGACAGGTCATCATCGATCATTATCACGTGAACCCCGATGACGTGCAGGTCGTTCACCCGTGTTACTATGACGGATGTGACGAATCGGTGCCCGAGAACATGTATGACATCCTGCGCAAGAAGTACCACCTGCCCGAGAAATTTGTCCTCTACAAGGGTCGCCTGAACAAGGAGGACAACCTCAAGGAGGCCATGCAACTGGTACATGACCTGCGCGACCGCAAGATCGCCATTGTCATGCTGGGATACCGCACCGACCACTTTGACCACGTGATCAAGGAGCAGGCCCACGACATGCACATCTTTCACCGCTTCAAGCAGGTGGACAAGATCCACCATGCCGACCTCACGGCAGTGTGCAAGATGGCGCAGGCGGTCATCATACCCAACACCGACCGCAGCCGAGACCTGTTCAAGCTCATCAACGCCCAGCGCAGTGGCGCCGTAGTTATCTGTAAGGACTCGGCCAAGGCCCGCGAAATGGGCGGTGACGGCGCCATCTATTATGACGACTTGGTTCAAGGCGCCGACATGCTCAGCGACGTGCTCGAAGATGAGAACAAGAAGGCCGCCTTGCTCAAGGCCGCCCGTGACAACACCGAGCGATTCTCCGGCAAGGTGCTCGCCGACGAGATGATACACATCTACCGCTCGATATTAACGCATCGCAGGCTATTTTAATCAGGTCATACCCCCGATAAGCCGCACAAAACTAAGCGGGAAAGCAACCACCTTGATGAAGCGTTGCTTTCCCGTTTGTTTTTGATTTCTACAAGATTGAATCTCAGTCCTAGCGCTGGTCGGTTCCCCAGAGGAGTTTCTGCCGCAATGTGGTGGCAAAGTTGTTACCCACACATTGTATGACCCGAGCGCAATGAGGTGCCCGGCTGAAGGTCAAGGTAGAGCCCGTGGGGCACAACGTCACCTCGCCATCGATACTCACCTCATAATGGTCGGCACGCGAATGGGTCCTCACCTCGATCACACTATTGTCACCCACGACAAGCGGACGCATCGTCAACGAATGGGGAGAAATGGGCGACAGCACCAGGCATGATGTGGTGGGCTCCAGAATGGGGCCTCCAACGCTCATGTTATAGGCCGTAGAGCCCGTCGGAGTACTCACGATAAGGCCGTCACCACGGTAGGTCGTCAGCTCATGACCACGCAGCCATGTCTCCATATCCAGCATCGACGATGTATCGTGGCGCAAGATGGCAATCTCGTTTAATGCCCAGGGATGCGCAATCTCTACCTGGTCACAGGTGACCTGCAACATGGTGCGTTCCTCGATGCGGTAGTTGCCCGCCAGCACATCATCAATCACGCTACTGCTTGCGTCGAGCCTCCCGGCTGTGAGATAACCCAGGTGCCCCAGATTGATGCCCAAGATGGGCATACCCCGCCCCGCTACCCACATCACTGTGGTCAGGAACGTGCCATCACCACCCAGCGACAACGCCATGTCGGCATCAGGCACCTCACTGGCCTCAAACGAATTGAAATCCCCCTGACCACTGCCACCCAGGAATTGCAAATAACTCCTCTCGACCGCAACCTGCAAGCCACGGTCCACCAGGTATTGCAGCAGCGACAGGACTGTTGCGGGGGCTTCCCGCTGGTAAGTGTTACCAAATATCACCAATTGCTTCATATCTTGTCTTGAATTTCAGATTCATCGTCATGAGTAATTTGGGCTGCGTCTGCCATGGGTTGCAGCGCTTCGACCAGAGCTTGGGCTCGTGCCGGTCCTATCACCTCGGCCAGCTCGTTTTGGCCAGCCTCCCTGATGCGCTTCAACGACTTGAAATGCTTGAGCAACAGGGTGCGCGTCTTGGGGCCAATGCCGGGCACATCGTCCAGGGCGCTGTGCACCTGCCCCTTGCTGCGCTGCTTGCGGTGGAATGTGATGGCAAATCGGTGGGCCTCGTCACGCAGGCGCTGGATGACGTGCAGCGTCTCGCTGTTCTTGTCGATGTACAATGGCACGCTGTCGCCAGGGAAATAGACCTCATTGAGCCGCTTGGCAATGCCCACAACAGCCATCTGCCCTTGCAGGCCAATGGCTGCCAGAGCCTCGATAGCCGCCGTCACCTGTCCTTTACCTCCATCCACAATGAGCAATTGCGGCAACTCCTGTCCTTCCTGTACCAGCCGGCTATAGCGGCGGTTGATCACCTCGCGCATCGAGGCAAAATCGTCACTGCCCTCGACGGTCTTGATGTTGAAGTGACGGTACTCCTTCTTGGAGGGCTTGGCATTGCGGAACACCACACAAGACGCCACCGCGCTCGATCCGCTGATGTTGCTGTTGTCAAAGCACTCGACATGACGCGGCAGCACCGACAGTCGCAGGTCGCGCTGCATGGTTGTCAGGGTGCGGGTCGTGCGCTGCTCGGGATTGAGTTTTTCCATCATGCGCAGGCGGTCGATGCGCTTCTGGGTCGCATTCTTGACCGCGATGTCCAGCAGTTTCTTCTTATCACCACGCTGGGGTATCGTGAACGTGAGCCCGGCAAACTCCACATCAGGCTCCACGTTGACCATCACTTCGGTCACGCGGTCGTTGCGGTAGGTCTCGGCAAAGCGCTTGTGCACCTCGGCTATCGCCATCGACATGATTTCGGCATCGGTCTCGTCATGTGTCGAGAGGCGGTATTCCAGCGTATAGGACTGCACCACTGCCCCACCCCTCATGTGCATGAAATTGACCCATGCCGCATCGTCATCGCGCAGCAGCCCGAACACGTCGATGTTGTGAATCGACGGATTGACGATCACCGAGCGGCGGCGCACGTGCTCCAGCAACTTGTATCGGCGCTTGATGACCTCAGCCTCCTCAAAGCGCAGCTCACTGGCCAACTGCTGCATCTGCCGCATGAGATAGTCCATCAGCTGGTGGGTGTCACCGTTCAGGATCTGCCGTATCTCGCTGATGTATTCGCCATATCGCTCGGCGCTCACCAGCCCCTTGCAACAACCCTCGCAACGGTGGATGTGGTATTGCAGGCACAGGCGATGCTTGTCGGCCTCGATTGTTTCACGTGAAACATTCAGGCGGCATGTGCGCAACGGGTAGATCTGCCGTATCGTGTCGATGAGCACCCGGGCAACCTCGGTGCGCGGATAGGGGCCATAGAAACGATCCCCCTTAACCCTCGCCTCACGCGTGATATACACCCGCGGATACAGGCCGCCCGAGATACAGATCCACGGGTAGCTCTTGTCGTCCTTCAACAGCACGTTATAACGTGGCTGGTACTCCTTGATGAGGGCGTTCTCCAGGTCAAGCGCTTCCTCCTCGGTGTTGACGACGGTGTACTCCAGATCGGCGATATTGCGCACGAGCATCGTCGTGCGCAACGACTCGTGCTCGCGGTTGAAATAGGAATTGACGCGACGCTTCAGATTCTTGGCCTTACCCACATAGATGATCGTCCCTTCCCGATTGCGGTAGCGGTAAACGCCAGGCTCGTCGGGCAGCAACGACAACTTGAGTTTGAGGCCTTCGTTCATGGTCATCACGTGAAAGCGTTATAACTGTTCCAGCGGCAAGTCGAATCAGAATGTGAACAATGAGGTAATCTCCACTTCGGGCGGGAATACCTCACGGCCATGCAACGCCTCCAGGTCACAGATGAAATTGATGTAAACCTTCTTGGGGTTCATCGATTTCACCAGCTCATAGGCAGCCAGCATCGTGCCGCCGGTTGCGAGCAGATCGTCATGAATCACCACCACGTCATCGGGCGTAATGGCATCCTTGTGGATCTCGATGGTATCGGTTCCATACTCCTTGGTGTAAGACTTCTGGATCACCTCGGCGGGCAATTTGCCCGGCTTGCGCAAGGGAACAAAGCCGGCATTGAGCTGCGTGGCGAGGATGGCACCGCCAATGAAACCGCGTGCCTCGATGCCCACCACCTTGGTCACGCCGGCATCACGGTACAGGTCGGTCATCGCCTCGACCATGATGCGCAGAGCTTCAGGATCCTTAAAAGCCGTTGTCAGGTCCTTGAATTGGATGCCTGGTACGGGAAAATCGGGCACATTGCGTACCACGCTTTTTACTCTCTCTAACTCTTGTTTATTCATTGTAAATCAGTATATTATGTTAGTTATTGTTTCACGTGGAACAATCATCTGCCCAGCAGCACGAGCAGGATATTGATGTCGCTGGGCGACACGCCTGGAATGCGTGAGGCTTGACCCACCGTCTCGGGGTCGATGGCTTGAAGTTTCTGACGCGCCTCGGTGGATAATTGTCTAATTTGGGAATAGTCAAATTTCCCCTTCAGGGTGACATTATCGAGCCGAGACACTCGGTCGGCAATGAGGGTTTCGCGCTCGATATAGCCTCGGTACTTGATGGCAATCTCAGTCGCCTCGACAATCTCGTCTCGACGGGCATCCTCCAGCGCATCCAGCTGGGCCTTCAATTCGGGCAAAGCCTCGGCCATGATGGCGAAGTTCAACTGGGGGCGCAGCAGCAGGTCGTGCAACCGTTGTCCCTGGGTCAAGGGTTGCGCTCCATGGGATTCGAGCACGGGATTGATGGTTGACGCCTTGACCGTATATTCCTTGCAGAAGGCGGTCAGACGATCAATCTGCTCACGCTTGCTGCACAGCAGGTCGTAGCGCTCGCGGGTAGCCAGCCCCAGGCGATAGCCCTTTTCGGTCAATCGCATGTCGGCATCATCCTGACGCAGGAGAATGCGGTGCTCGGCACGCGAGGTGAACATGCGGTAAGGCTCATCCACACCACATGTCACCAGATCATCGATCAGCACACCGATGTAAGCCTCGTTGCGACCCAGCGTGAAGGCATCGCCGCCTGTCACATTTTGATGGGCATTAATACCGGCGATAAGCCCCTGCCCTGCCGCTTCCTCATAACCTGTCGTGCCGTTGACTTGGCCGGCAAGGAAGAGGTTCTTGATGATTTTAGACTCCAGCGTGTGATACAGCTGAGTGGGGTCAAAGAAGTCGTATTCTATCGCATACCCTGGGCGCAAAGCATGGACATCGCGCAGGGCGGGAATGCGGCGCAGCGCCTCGATCTGAACCTCCCACGGCAGCGATGACGAGAAGCCGTTGAGATACATCTCATGGGTGGTCGCGCCCTCGGGCTCGATAAAGAGCTGGTGGGAAGTCTTGTCGGCAAAGGTCACAATCTTGGTCTCGATACTGGGGCAGTACCGCGGTCCGATACTGGTGATCTGGCCGTTATACAGGGGCGATTGCGGCAGGCCCTCGCGCAGGATATCATGCACTTGCTCGTTGGTGTGCACAATCCAGCAGGGACGTTGCTTGAGTGTTGAAGTGACGCCTGGCAGATAGGAAAAATGATGGAAATCATGCTCACCATCCTGCCTGATGCATTGCGAGAAATCGATGCTACGTTCATCCAGGCGAGGCGGTGTACCCGTCTTCATGCGGCCCACGGTGAAACCCAGCGACGCCAGCTGTTCGGTCACACCCCTTGCAGGAGGTTCCGAGACACGGCCACCGGGTGTCTGAACACGCCCCACGTGCATCAACCCGTTGAGAAAAGTACCGGCAGTGAGGATTACGGCTTGGGCCTTAAAAGTGATGCCTAGGGCGGTTTTCACACCTTTCACTACCCCACCCTCGATGATAAATCCGGTAACAGAATCCTGCCACATATACAAGTTGGGCGTATTCTCGAGCACCGTTCTCCATTCTACAATAAACTGCTGACGGTCGCTCTGCGAGCGCGGGCTCCACATGGCAGGCCCTTTACTGCGGTTAAGCATTCTGAACTGGATACTGCTACGGTCGGTCACAATACCCATCTGCCCACCTAGCGCATCGATTTCGCGCACAATCTGGCCCTTGGCAATACCGCCCACGGCAGGATTGCAACTCATCTGAGCAATCTTGTTCATGTCGATGGTCACCAGCAACGTGCGCGAGCCCAGTCGAGCAGCCGCACAAGCCGCCTCACATCCGGCATGGCCGGCACCCACCACTATGACATCATAGTCGTTTCTCATTGTAACAGGAAAAAATCAGTCTTTCAAGAACACATTGGCAGGCAATATGGCCAATGCGTCATTCTCGTGTTGCTCCATGATTTCACGCTCGCCAGGACCCTTGTCATTGATGCCGCACAGGTGCAACACGCCATGTATGATGACACGCATGAGTTCGGTCTCATAGGGCGTGCTCAATCCCTGGGCATTGCTCAAGACCGTATCCAGCGAGATGACCATATCACCAGCGATGTGACGCGAGTTGGTGTAATCAAAGGTGATGATGTCGGTGTAATAATCATGACCCAGAAACTCGCGGTTGGTGGCAAGGATATACACATCGTCACAGAAGACGTAGGTCAGGCAACCCACCTTCTGACCATGACGACGAGCCACCTCGACAATCCAGTCGCGCACCGCTTCCTCATTGAGACGCGGCATCTCGACATTTCCTTGGGTCATATAAACAATCTCGGTCATTTTCTTAACTCGTATGCTTTTAAAAACGGGACACAAAGATAACACATTATTTTTATAAAACAACTATACCAGGTCAATTTTTCTGACGCAATGGCAAAAATAGCTAAACTGACTGAAAAACAGGCAAAAATCGCATTTTAACCCGCTGAGAATCGAAAATTCCAGCGCACACGGGCAACTGGTCATGAATTTTGCAAGAATTTTGGCATAATTTTTGCACATTTCACAGTAAAGCTATACCTTTGTGATAGACTTCACGCTCATCTCGCCACCTGCGGTGAAAACAGAACGTCTGATGCAATCATGTGATGCGACGCACAACTTTTTTTAAAAAAAGCATCAATTATGTGTAGTTTCTAGATGCTGATGCGCGTCTAAAAGGATAGATGGAGGAAATAAGGAAAGAGACCAAACAACAATATTAACAATAAACTTTAAAATTATGATCGAATACTTCACATCCAACCTCTGGCTCATCTGGATCATTGTATCCATCCTGTGCCTCATTCTTGAATTATCATCTGGTGATTTCTTTCTCCTGTGTTTTGCCATCGGTGCAGCCGCTGGTGCCATCATTGCTGGATGCGGATTGTCACTCACCTGGCAGATCATCATCGTTGCCGTCGTCTCGGCCCTGAGCCTCATGCTGGTGAGACCCGCTCTGCTCAAGAAACTGCACAAGCCCAACAGGGAACGCTTGAGCAATGCCGAAGCCATGATTGGCCAAACGGGACGTGTTAGCGAGGACATCGAGGCCAACGGATATGGCCGTGTTGCAATCGATGGAGATGACTGGAAGGCCCGTAGCGCCGACGGCAGTGCCATCGACAAGGGTAGCAGGGTGCGTGTTGTCAAGATGGACAGCATCATCCTCACGGTTAAACCACTCAAGGATTAACCACTGCGACAATAAAAAAACGGTAATTATCAACACTTAAAATACAAGAATCGCTATGACACCCGTAACAATTTTTCTCATTGTAGTCATCCTACTGGCACTGATTCTGGTCAAGAGCGCACTGGTCATCATCCCACAGAGCGAGACCAAGATCGTGGAGCGCCTGGGTAAATATTACGCCACGCTCAAGCCGGGCATCAACCTGATTATCCCGTTTATCGACCGCCCCAAGACGATTATCGCCTATGAGCATGGACGATACCGCACCACCAACAGCATTGACCTGCGCGAACAAGTCTATGACTTTGACAAGCAGAACGTGATTACCAAGGATAACGTGCTCACCCAGATCAACGCATTGCTCTATTTCCAGATTGTGGATCCGTTCAAGGCTGTATATGAAATCAATAATCTGCCCAACGCTATCGAGAAACTCACCCAGACCACACTGCGTAACATCATCGGTGAGCTGGAACTGGACCAGACGCTCACATCACGCGACACCATCAACAGCAAGCTGCGCGCCGTGCTCGATGACGCTACCAACAAGTGGGGCATCAAGGTGAACCGCGTCGAGTTACAGGATATCCAGCCGCCCCAAACGGTGTTGCAGGCCATGGAGAAGCAGATGCAGGCCGAGCGCAACAAGCGTGCCACCATCTTGACCAGTGAGGGACAGAAACAGGCTGCCATCCTCCAGTCCGAGGGACAGAAGACCGCACGCATCAATCAGGCCGAGGCCGACAAGCAGACCGAGATCCTGCGTGCCGAGGGTGAAGCACAAGCACGCATCCGCAAGGCCGAGGCCGAGGCTATCGCCATCGACAAGATCACCCAGGCAGTAGGCCAGAGCACCAATCCCGCCAACTACCTGCTGGCACAAAAGTACATCCAGATGCTTGATACCGTTGCCAGTGGCGACAAGACCAAGACAGTTTACCTGCCCTATGAAGCCACCAATCTGCTCGGCTCCATCGGAGGCATCAAGGAACTGTTTGGCGATGATGCAAAGAAAGAGTGATAGAGTGGGGGAGAGTAATTAAAATTTTTATTATCTTTGTGGCTATTGAGGATGTGAGTTGTTCCTCAATAGCCTCATTTACAAATGATTAACGTTTTTCATATCGTATCCAACAAGCACTGGACGGGTGCAGAACAATACACCTATGACCTAGTGGACCGCCTGCGCAACGATCCCGACTTCTATGTCGAAGTCGTGTGCCGCAAGTACCCCGTGATTCTCAAGCAATACCGACGCTTGGAAATCCCCATATCCATCCTGCCGCTCAAGGGCGTTACCGACATCGACAGCCCAGTGCGATTTGCACGCCTGCTGCGCAAGGGTCATAACATCATCCACGTGCACAGCTTCAAGGATGCCTTCATGGCAGTGATGGCACGACGCATCAGCGAGAACCGCAACACCCGCGTTGTGGTGAGCGTGCACGGTGTCTATAAGCCCAAGAGCAACTACATGTACACCAAGCTGTACAAGTCCATCGACTGCTTTGTCTTCTCCTCCGAGATGGCACGAGAGGTTTTCCTGGGCAAGGCCAAGAAACAATATGCCGACCGCACAGTGGTACTGCGCGACAGTGTGTGCGACAGCCTGATCGGGACCACAGTGCCCGACCTGAGACGCGAATTGGGGCTTAACAGTCATCAGGCACTCATCATGTATCATGGCAAACTTGCCGCCGAAAAAGGCTTAGACGCCCTTCTGAGCGCATTAACCCACGTGGATAAGGCCAAGTATCATCTCGCCATCATCGGCGACGGACAGCCCAAATATAAGGCCAAAATCAAGGGCTTTATCGTTGCCGCGGGCATGGTCAACAATGTGACGCTGCTGGGATTCAGGGACAACATCCTGGAATATCTGAGGCAAGCCGACTTCGGCATCCTGCCTTCCATCCAGCCCGAAGCGCTGGGAATCAGCAACTTGGAATACATGATGGCTGGTAAAGCACACATCTGCAGCAACAACGGTGCCCAGCCCGAGTATATCCACGACGGTGTCAATGGCTTGCTGGTGCCACCCGGTGATGAGCAAGCGCTCACTACGGCCATCAACCTGCTGCTCAACGACACCGCCACACGTTCCCGCCTGGGCACCCAGGCCCAGAAAGACTTTGAGCAAAACCTCGATTACCCGGCCTTCTATAAGAAGATGACCGACCTGTACCACTCACTGCTTGACAAAGCACCCGTTGTCTCCATCGAGGAATAACCCTAACTGATATACAATGACACAACCGCCGGGGATTCACCTCGGCGGTTGTCATGTAGGGTAGGGTGGGGGAGTCCCCACCCTCTCTCCTATGATGTCCTGCTTACTCGATCACAAACTGATAGAGCGTGCAACGGATGGACTTGCTGCTGCAGTTGCCTGCCGCAATCTGGCGATAAGCTCGACCGATGTACCAGGTCCAGTAATCGGTAAAATCACCCACTGTGCCATTAGATTTGGTATAGGGGAGCTTACCGGTCACCTGACCATTGTTGTCAACAGCGAACAGGCACACCTCGCGACGCTGTGAACCGCTACTGTTATAGACGGTCTTGCGGATCTTGGTGGTAAACCATGAGGTGCACTCGCCGAAGGCTACAGGTTCGCCCACGGGCTCATATTCCTTGGTGTCAAGGTTCTGAACGCCATACTGCACCTTGCCGCTGTAGGGCGTGCCGTCGGCCTCGTAGAGCAGGTTGACAAACTGTACACGGCACAACGAGTCGGTGTCAAGCGCCTTGCCAAATTCAGGAGCAGGGGTCATCTCAATGGGAATGGGAGCCTTGCTCAGGTCGTGAACATAGAGGACATAGCGCTTGCCAGCATCGACGGTCACATTCTGGTCATAGACAATAGGATACTCATAGATGGGCTCGCCCTCAGGAGTCTCACCCACCTTCACTCTGCTGTGAAGCTTGAGGTTGATATTCCCTGCATCGACGGCATAGTACCTGTTGGTACCACCCGAGGGCACAGTATTGAATGTGGCCAGGAAGGTAGCGCCATCATTGCCGTACTCAACACCATTGATGTCAATGTAGTACATATAATTGGTTGCACCAGCGGTCACGGGAGCATAGTAGCCAATCTGGACGTAGGCTTTAACCGACTCGTTAACCGGCTCGGCCATGTAGGAAACATCCTTCTTGTCACAGGATCCCATTGTGACAGCCACCAGCAGCAATAATGCTATATATTTGAAATATTTCATAATCTATCGGATTTTAATATCATTAATAAATTATCTGGAAGTAGGCATATCACCGGGATAGCAGAACCACATGATAGAGCACTGGTAATCAAGTTCTTGACCGCCAATGGGCAGCAGGGCATCGAGGTTGCCCTTGTTCCACATGTACTCCGAGTTGTAACGCGGCCTCAGGCGGAAGCACGGCGAGCCGTTGTTGTCCTTGTTGAAAGCGCTCTTGCGGCCCTGCACCTGTGCGGGCTGCAACCAGAATCCCTTGTAAACCTTGGTAGGATCAGTATCCAGCTTCTGGTCAAGGGTCGTCTTGTCCCAGCCATTGAGGTACTTGGGATAGTCGCCGGTGTACTGAATATCATAGAAGTACTTGCGCAGGTCAACCCAGGCCTCGATGGCGCCCCAGGGATAAAGTGCCAGGTACTTCTGCATCATGATGTGCGAGAGCGAGAAGTCGCTCATGGGCAGACCAGCCACGTAGGGGCCATTCAGGTATTCCTGAGCCAGCGTGTTGAAGGTGGCCTTGGTCACACGGTCGCCCTGGCGGTAGTTGCCATCAAAGGTACCCGCTACGATATAGCTGGCCGTGAAATCCATATCGGCCTGCAAAGCCTTCTTCCATGTCTCAAAGGCATCGCTCTTGCTGCCATACTTGTACTGTACCTCGGCCAGGTCGAACAGCAACTCGGCATAGGTGGCCATGATGTACGGAGCATCATTGTGATAAATCCAGTGGCCAGCACCGTCATAGGTAGTGTTGGACACGGCATTGCGGCCCCAGAACGAGGGGGCGGTACCAATAGGACCGGTAGCGCCAGTGAATCCCGAGCCCACATAGTAGAGGCTGCGCAGCACCTCACGATCGGCGATGGTGGCATACTTGCTGCTGTCGGTCGTGGCCAGTTTCACGAGGCGGCGCGGGTCAAAGTGACCGGCATCGGGCAGTGTGTCGCTGGTGATCTGCTTGTCAAGCAACTGGTAGGGATAATGCTGACGATTGAGCTCAAGGGTATCCTCGGTCTGGATGTAGTTGCCCTGTTCGTCATACTTGCGGATGGTACCTGTGAACAGCTGCACTGCATAGTCGTGCTGGAAGTAGCTGTAGCTCAAGTTGCCACGATAGGGACCCCAGAAGTTGTTGTAGCCACTCTCGGCAGCGTCGGCACCACCACCGGCAATCTTCAACGTGGCGTTGTCATCGTTGCTGGTAAAGGCCTTGCTCACAGCCTGGATGAACTCATCGTAGTACTTCTCCTTGAAGTCACGCTTGTTGGTCAGCGAGGCCAGGTTGCGGGCAATCACTGCATAGCAGAACTTCACCCACTTGTCCTTGTCACCGCCATACATGTAATCGTTGTTCACAATGCGGTTGCCATAGGCCGAGTTGTCCTCCTTCTGCAAGTACTCGATAGCCTTGTAGGCCCACTCGCGCACCTGGGGATAGATATCATACTGATAGTCATATTGATGGTCGAGACGACCAGCCTCATAGGCTTGTTTCATGGGCGCCTCGCCGTTGACCTTGGTCAACAGGTCCCACGAGAAGGCCTTCATGGCCATGCCGATGCCGGCCAGTGTCCAGTTCTCGGCCTCCACACTCTGGTTGATCATGTTCTCCAGGTTCATGCCCTGATTCCAGTAAACCATGCGCCATGCCTCGCCTCCAGCATCGCTGGCAGCGGTGTAATAGTGGTTGGCAAAGTTGGTGTAGCTCGATGTTCCCATCATCTGGGTGAGCGGTGCAATGGCACGCAAGTCCCAGTAGATACCCTGATAAGCCTGCTGGATACCTGCCAGATAGAGGTAGCCCTCCACATAGTCAGGGGCGTCGGTATTCTTGTTCACATCCAGGTAGTCGTCACAGGATGTCAGCCCCAACGTCACGCAAGCCAGCGCACACAGTATAATTGATTTAAGAAGTTTCATAATTATATCTGTTTTAATGGTGTTCATTTGTCATTACTTCACGATGATTTCGCAGATCGAAACACGGTTCCAGCTCAATTCGTCAAACATGTTGCTGATACCCTGGCCAGCGGCGTTGACACGGTTGGCGGCAATACCATACTTATTGACGAGCAGATCCTTCACGCTAGCGGCACGACCGTTAGCGAGCTTGATGTTGTTCTCCTGGTTGCCCTCGGGCGATGCGTAACCCTTGATGACGCAGGTGGCCTCGGGATGGCTCTTCAGGTAGGCGGCCACGCGCTCAACGTTGGGACGCTGATCGGAGCCAACGGCGGTCTTGTTCACGGGGAAGTGAACCAGCACGTTCATGTACTGTTTGCTGTTGTCAATAACCTGGGGCTTCACATTCTTGGCAGCGTTCAGGTCGTTGCGGCAGTTGGCCAGCGCGCGGTTGGCGGCGTCCAGGTCATTCTGCATCTGGGCCAGGCGGCTGTTGTAGTTGTTCTCGGCATTGGTGAGCTGAGCGCGCAGATCATTGATCTGGTCGTTCAGGGCCGTTGTGTTCACATAGGCGGGCTTGGGTGCCTCGTCATTGCTGCCGAAGGTCACGCTCAGACCTACCGAGTAGCTGCGCGGGGTGGGCAGTGACCAGCAGTCATAACCCTCACCGCCAGTACCACCGGCAGCTGCCGACAGCGTGTTACCGGCAACGTCGGTACCGGTGTAGTTGGTGATGGTGAACAAGTCGTTGGCCGAAGCATAGATGCTGGCATTCTGCATGGTACCCTTGGTCACATTGCGCAACCAGTTAGTCGGGATGATGTAGGCCAAGCGCAGCTCCTGGCAACGGATGTAGTTGATCTTGTGCTGGATCCAGTCCTCGTCACCACCAGTGTAGGTGTATGAGCCATACTCACCCAGATTCACGGCGATGGTGTTGGGAGTGGGATTGTCACTCTCCTGCTTGCCGTCATAGAGCACACCGTCAAATACGACGAAGCCCTTCTCGCGCATGTCAACCGAGAGCCAGTTCAGACCCGTGCCCAGCATGTCGCGCATGGTTGCGTTGACAACATCGGCATGGTAGCGGCCCTGGAACATGGCACTCAAGCGCCAGTTCTTCACATTCAAGGCAGTGGTGATACCAAAGCGCAGCTTGGGCTCGCGGTTACCCAGGATGCTCCACACGGCACTGGTGCGGGGCAGACCCGTGGTGGGGTCGATCAGGATCTGTCCAGCCTTGTTGCGCTCGTAGGCACGACCGGTAACGGTGCTGATGGGGTGTCCCTTCATCACACCGTTGCGTATGTTACCCGAGTTCCAGGTG
Source organism: uncultured Prevotellaceae bacterium (assembly GCA_947165485.1). Lineage (GTDB taxonomy): Bacteria > Bacteroidota > Bacteroidia > Bacteroidales > Muribaculaceae > Sodaliphilus. The sequence continues at coordinate 25,920 of CAMVAP010000021.1, read as the reverse complement.
TAGGCGTTGTAGAATTCGGTCAGGTTCTCGGGCAGATAAACCACCTCACTGTTGGTGTGCGACAAGTTGACACCCACGTTCCAGCGAACATCCTTGGTGCGCACAATGTCCACATCGGCATGGCCTTCCCAGCCCCACGTGTTAAACGTACCCACGTTCATGTTGTTCAACACAAAGCCGGTAGCGTAACTCATGCGGAAACCGGTCACAATCTGGTCGGCGCAATGGGTGCGGAACCAGGTGAAGTCGGCATTGATGCGGTCGTTCCAGAAGCGGGCCTCAACACCAGCCTCATAGGAGGTCGTCATCTCGGGCTTGAGGCTGCGGTTGGGGCCAGTGTAGCCATACTTGTAACCGCCGCCAGTCAGGCCAGTGGGTTCGAGCTCAGGATCGATCGAGAGCACGGGGGCATCCTTACCCACCTGAGCGATAGCGCCACGCAGCTTCAAGTAGTTGATAAAGCCGACGTGCTTCATGAAGCCCATCTCGCTGAGCACGATGGAGAGCTCACCGGCGGGATAGAAGTAGTGGTTGTTGTCCTTGGGCAGGGTCGAGGACCAGTCGTTACGGAATCGTCCGGTCAAGAAGATCATGTTGTTGTAACCCAGCTCCAACTGACCCGAGATAGCCTGCACGCGGCGCTTGGTGGAGCGCTTCTTGCTGGTGACGGTGCTCTCGGTACAGTTGTTGATGCTGTAGAAGTCGATCACCTTGAAGTTGGAACCATAGGACGACAGGCTGGTCACGCCATTCTCGAGCTGGTGGTAACCCACCTGCACGCCCAGCGAGTACTTGTTGTCGTTCCACGTGTTGTTGTAACCGGCCAGCACGTTAATCGTGGGGTCGTTGGTGTTATACTTGGTAATGTTGTAGGTTCCGCTGTTGTTGCTATCGTCAACACTCTGGTTGGCACCCACATAGTAGGGGTGGGTACCCGTCTCATAGGTCGAGGTGCTCACGTCCCAACCCATCTGCAGGCGCAGGTAGGTGTGAGTGATGGGCGTGAAGTTCAGCGAGAAGGCGCTGATGATGCGGTCAGTCTGGTCGTGCATCAGGTTCTTCTTCAAGCCAAACAGCGGGTTCAGCAGGTCGGTGTCGGTGTAGTATGCGGGATACTTCATGTGGGCACCGTCATCGGCCAGATACTGGCTCATGTCATCGACACTGGGCCAGCGATAGCTATAGCGCACGGGGCCGTACAGACCACGCAGCGCCTTGTCGTTCTTCTGGTTGACATACTGCATGCTGCCTTCCATCGAGAGCCACTTGGTCAACTCGGCACGGCCTGCCAGCGACAGGTTGGTACGCGTCAGGCCGGTGGTCTTGATGACACCATTCTGGTCAAAGAACGAGGCGCTGGCGCGGACCGACATCTTTTCGTTACCGGCCTCCATCGACAGGTTGTGGCGGTGCATGAAACCGGTCTGCAGCACGGCAGCCGTGTTGTCATAGAACGGCATCGAGCCATCATACAGCGAACCGTAGCGGCTTGTGTAATAGAAGTTGGCAGCGCCGTAGGCACCATTGATGTACTTGTCCTGGATCTCGGGCCAGCCGTAGGCCTTGGACCAGGTGAACTGGTTGCTGTAGGTCACGCGGGCGCGGCCCGAGCGGCCCTTCTTGGTGGTGATGATGATGGCACCGTTAGATGCGTCACTACCATACAGAGCGGCGGCAGCAGCACCCTTGAGGACGGTCATCGACTCGATGTCCTCGGGGTTGAAGTCGTTACCACGCGACGAGTAGTCGGTCGAGCGGGGCGTCAGGCCTGCCGAACCACCATCCTCGACGGCCAGGCCGCTAGTGGGGTTGAACGAGGTATTGTTCATGGGAATACCATCGATGACATACAACGGCTGGTTGTTACCGCTCAGCGACGTAGCGCTACGCAGCACCACCGTCGTCGAGGCACCAGGAGCGCCACCCGAACTAACGACACTCATACCCGACACACGGCCTTGCAGGGCCGAGATAAAGTCGGTGCGGCCCGACTCAATAATGTCCTGGGCCTTGACGTTCTGCACCGAGGAGCCCACGGTGCGGGCGACACGTTTCATACCAAACTCGGCCGTTACCACCACATCCTGCAGGGTGTTGGCGCCTTCAGCCATCTGAACGTTGGCGGCTTGTGAAGCGGGAACTTCCATCGCGTCATAGCCCACAAAGGAGAACACGAGCGTCTGGTTGGGGTCGGCCTTGATCGAGTAGCGGCCATCGAGGTCGGTGGTCGTTCCCGTGTTAGTGCCCTTTACCCGCACATTAACGCCAATCATCGGCTCTCCGTTAGCGTCCTTGACGACGCCTGTTACTCGGTTGCTCTGGGCCACAGCCGTGAATCCCGTGCTGTATTGACTCGGGGCCAGTCCAGCAGGGACACCCATGGCTATCGCCAGTGTACAGAGCAGTGCTACTTGTTTTTTCATACGCACATTGCTTTTAATTGATTTGAAGTTAATGAATTTGGTAATAGTAAATCTTTGTAATATATCAAGTTTCCAGTTTTTTAAGGGATTAGTATCTGTCATCATGATGAGAAAAACGCCCAAATGATAACAAAATGACTTTCAAAGGGCAAAATTGCAAAAAAATATTAAACAAAACAAATTTTATGCTAAAAAAATGTCATTCAGGGTTCCAAAACGCTAAATGATTCTATAATTGATAATAAAAATCTATGCGCACTGACGTGAGGATCAGCGGCAGGTGATTCGGTGAATAGGGGTACCTTTACTACCTCCCCCCAATAAAAAAGAGCGGCCCGCAAGGGGCCGCCCTTCTTAGAATTTACTTGAGGCTAAGGCCTAAAACCTAAAGCCTAAGGCCTAAAGCCTAACGTTCTTACTTCATCACCTTAACGGCGCTGGTGGTACCGTCGGTGTAGGTGGTAACGACGATGGTCATGCCGTTAGCCTCCTGCATCTCCTGACCAGCGAGGTTGAAGTAGCGAACACCAGCAACAGTCTTGTTAGCGTTCAGCTCATCAACACCGGTGAAGTTAGCCTGAGCAGCGTATACATAGTAGTCACCATCGGGGCCAATGGCAACACCCATGTTGTAGTTGTAACCTACGGGCAGGGTGTAGTAACCCTCAGACTCGGCAAACAGCTCATTGTCAAGAGCGGTACCGAGAACGGTGTTAACCTCAGCCTCGGGAGCACCATAGCGTACACCATTGATCATGATGAAGTAGTCAACAGCGTGGCGCACGGGAGCGGTCTGTGCATCGTAGTAAACATAGCCAAACTTGTCGTAGTCCAGAGCCAGGGTAGTGGTGTAGTCACCATTGGAACCCTCAACCATCTGATACCACTCGTAGCCACCGTTAGCGTTAATGGCAACCAACCAGTAACCCTGCATGTGGGGATCGGTCTGACCCTCGAGCTCGGGGATCTCAACATACATGCTCTCGCTGATACCAGCGTAAGAGTCAGCGTCGCGCTGTGCGGTAGCATAAACGGTTACGAACTGAACCTCATCGGTACGTGCGATAATGTAGGGGTTCTCAACGGCCTGGCCGTTTACATACAGAGTAACGGTACCCTCACCAGTAGCGGTGATGACAACCTGAGTCTCCTGAACGTCAACGGTTACCTCGGGAGCGGGAGTCTGATAGGGAGGCAGGGGAGCGGTCCAGGTTACAACGAAGGTCTGCTCCATGGTGTTGTAGCCAGCAGCCTCAACGGTAACAACGAGAGTGTTCTCACCGTCATTGAGCTGTACCTCACCCTCATAGAGCTCACCATTTACATAGATGGTAACATCCTCGTCACCAGTGTAGGTAACGGTTACAAAGCCATCCTCGCTGGGCTCGCTAACGATGATCTCGCCAGTGAGGTCCTCCAGAACCACGGGAGCGGTCCAGGTTACAACGAAGGTCTGCTCCATGGTGTTGTAGCCAGCAGCCTCAACGGTAACAACGATGGTGTTCTCGCCCTCAGTCAGAACGATGTCGCCATCAACGGGCTCACCATTAACGGTAACGGTAACGGTAACTTCCTCTTCGCCAGTGTAGGTAACGGTAACGACGCCATTCTCATCGGGCTCGCTAACTACGATCTCACCAGTGAGGTTCTCCAGAACGGGCTCTTCCCAGTTAACGGTCTTGGTTGCGGTCATGGGCTCATAACCCTCGGCAGTAACCTCAACGGTAACCTCAGCCTCGCCATAAGCACCCAGGAAGATCTTGCCATCGGTCATGGGAACATAGATGCCATCAACCATAACCTTGATGGTAACGTCCTCTTCGCCAGTGTAGGCAATGGTTACATAACCATTCTCATCAGCATCGCCAATCAAGATCTCACCAGTCAAGTACTGGGGCTGGGGAACGGGAGCGGTCCAGGTTACAACGAAGGTCTCTTCCTTGGTGTTGTAGCCCTCGGCCTCAACGGTAACAACGAGAGTGTTCTCACCCTCTACCAGCTGGATGTTCTCGCCATTGTACTCCTCACCATTCACCTTGATGGTCACGTTCTCCTCGCCAGTGTAGGCAACGGTAACGATACCATCCTCGGTGGGCTCGCTAACTACGATCTCACCAGTCAGATCCTGGGGAACAACCTGGCCACCCTCAACGGTGATGTTGGTCACGCGGGTGTTGGTCTCACCCTTGGGGCAGGTGCCGGGACGGGGGTCCTGACCACAGGCCAGCATCGACTCAATCGTCAGCTCGCCGCCCTGGAAATCCTGGTCAAACTGAAGGGTCATGCTGAACATCAGATAATCACCAGGCAGCCACTTGTTGGCACCAATGGTAACGGGGTCGTCCTCGTCGGGATCAGAGCCCTCGGGATAGTAGTAACCAGCCTCCATGCTTGCGCCAATGAAACGCTGAGTGTCGAAGTTGCTGGCCAGAGCTACTGCGTAGTCCTTGGGATTACCAACGGCGTCCATACCATGAATGGTCATGCCCTCAAGGGCCTCGGCGTTCTTGATAGCTACGCCCTCGGGAAGATACATGTTAACCTGCCATGAGCTCACCATGTAGTCAAAGTGAGCATACACGTTTACAGTCATGCGGCGAGCCTTTCCGGTCGGCTGCTGGAGAAGCTCCTGAGATACCTCGAAGTCCTCGACGTAGAAGTAGTCCTCCTGTGCACACAGGCTACCTGCCATCAACAGAGCTGCAAGAGTAAATAAAAATTTCTTCATAATAGAAATAAAATTTAGTTGTTAATAAAATAGTAAAACGTATTACACAAAAAACTCAAAGTTATATCGTTGCATAAAGATGGTCTATCAGTTCAATTTTATCAAAGCGTTTCGGGTTAATACTATATCATTGTAATCCAAATTTTATTTACTGCGGTGATGTGTATCGTCCTCATAATCAAGAAGTATCTTGTGTCGCAAAGCCACACGCCTCGGGGACCCATTATCCCTTCTTGACGCATGGCACCAGGCACTTTAAGTGGGTGCTGTATTGCAATTTACACTAACTGTCTTCACCATTACTCGTGGCGATATCACAATTAATTCCAACACAAAAGTAAAGCGTTTTCTTGTAATCACCAAAAAAAACAGGGAAAAAGTGCTAAAAAAAATCAATTAGGCACCTTTTTTAACATTTTCCACGACCTGAAATACAGTATTGAGCCCATTTGAAAATCAATTAGCGGGGCTTTTTCAAGTGCACTCAATACAGTAAAAAAAACGCCGCCGGGGCACGGGAGCCTCGGCGGACGTTGTTATTGGATGGAGTGGGAGATTACTCCTGGTCGCTGTCCCACCATACGGGGATAGTCCAGACCTCATCATCCTCATTCCAGCGGTTCTCCTTACCGTCCTTGGTCATCACAGCGCCAGGAACCTGGGCACCGATAGCTTGCAGGTTGGCGGCATTGTAGTTGTACTCATGCGAGCACTGACGCCAGCGACGATACTGCTTACCCTCTGGAATTCCCTTAGTTGCAGCGGCTACAAATGCGTGATAAGCGGGGATTTGCCAGCCGAAGAACAAAGCGGGATCGAAGTCATAGCGGCGCATGTCGTTCCAGATCTCTACCGAGAAGTTGAGGGCGATGCGCTTCTGGGTCAGGATGTGGCCCAGGGTGATGTTACCAGCATTACCGATACCATTGTTCAGGAAGTTGTCGATAGCTGATTCCTCAATCGGGGTGAACGACGGGCAGTCGGCAAGCGAGGGATCCTCGGCTACCCACACCTTGAGCTTATCATTCATCTGCTCGATGCTAGCCTGGATGCCCTTCTTGTAAGCCTCGAAGGCAGCAGCCTTCTGACCCTGATTGAACAGAACCTCGGCACGGATCAGGCAACACTCGGCATAGGTGCCCACATAGGTGGGTGAGCTCACGCGGGTGTAGAACGTACCAGACTCCTTGGAGCCCTCAACATCGGCACCACCACGGCGATAGAGCAGGTCCTTCTTGCCAGCATAGCCCTTAGACTCACTGGTACACTCCACATAGACGGTGTCGCCCCAGCGGTCGGGGTTATTGTCATTGATATACCAGTGCAGGAAGGTCTTCTTGTTACCGTCGCCGCCCTTCTCGACAGCCGTTGTGGTGTAGGCAGCACGCAGGGGGCCACCAGCCTGGTTGATACCCGAAGCCATGTCAACACCCAGCGAACGACGCCAGTTGCCAATCCATTTAATCTCGCTGGGAGTATTGTCTCCCTTCTCACTGTAGGCCCAGGGAATGATATGGTCGGCACGAGGATCCTCGACACCATAACCACCGAAGTTGGTCAGGTTGTCATAGAGCATCTTGGTCACCATGTAACCGGCGTTCATACCACATACCGAGTACAGAGGCGAGTAGTCAACGGGCTCATCCCAACCCAGCACGTCGTGGGTAGCACCGTTGTCATCGGTGTGGTAGATGATGGTGTTGTCGGCATTGCTCTGCATGGCCTTGTCAAGGCATGCGAGAATCTCGTTAGCATCATACTTGCCATCCTTGTAGTTGCCAGCACCCTTCTTGGTGAGCTTGAGCAACCAGCGGGCTTTCAGGAAGTAGGCCAACTTGATCCACTTGTCAACATTACCCTGGTTCCAGAAGTCCACAGTTGCCAGGTTGGCATACTCGCTGCCGGTCTGGCTGCGGCCCTCCTCGAGTAGGGTGATAGCCTCCTCGATGTCATTGATACAGCCCATAAAGATGGTGCGGCCCGTGTCATAGTGAGGCAGAGCCTCGATACCACCAGCCTCGGTATAGGGCATCTCGCCATATAGGTCGGTCATCAGCATGAAGCCGTAGGCCTTCATCACTCTGGCGATACCAGCAAACTTTTTGTCGTCAGCGGCCATTGCCTTGTTGTACATGTCCACGATGTTTGCGTAGGCACCAACAAAGAACCACTGATATGGCGTGGTCACTGCACCGATCTGAGGATTCCAGTAGGACATGTGCCAGTAGGTTCCGCCATTGTAGTAGCGGGTCCAGTCACCTGTGATAAAGTTGGTACGCCAGTCTGCAAACTGGTGAGCGCTATTGGAATAGAACTCAAGGTGCGCCAGACGCTGATCATAGCTTACGATCTGATCTGAGGGGTTGTCGGGATCGGTATTCACATCCAGCCAGTCGTTGCACGAGGTCAACGTCAATGCTGCGACTCCCAAACCGCACAATAATAATTTATTGAATAATTTCATAATATTTCTATTTTAAATGAGTTTGGTACACTTGATTACTTCACGATGATCTCGCAAATCGAAACACGGTTCCAGCTCAGCTCGTCGAACATGTTGCTGATGCCCTGGCCAGCGGCGTTGACACGGTTGGCGGCAATACCATACTTATTGACGAGCAGATCCTTCACGCTAGCGGCACGACCGTTAGCGAGCTTGATGTTGTTCTCCTGGTTGCCCTCGGGCGATGCGTAACCCTTGATGACGCAGGTGGCCTCGGGATGGCTCTTCAGGTAGGCGGCTACACGCTCAACGTTGGGACGCTGGTCGGTGCCCACAGCGGTCTTGTTCACGGGGAAGTGAACCAGCACGTTCATGTACTGCTTGCTGTTGTCAACCACGGTGGGTTTCACGTTCTTGGCAGCGTTCAGGTCGTTGCGGCAGTTAGCCAGCGCGCGGTTGGCGGCTGCGAGATCGTTCTCGAGCTGAGCGATGCGGGCATTGCTGGCGTTCTGAGCGTTAGCCAGCTGGCTGCGCAGGTCATTGATCTGACCATTGAGGTTGTCGAGCTCAACATTGTTGACACGGGCAGGAGCAGCATAGTCGCCACCAAAGGTCAGGTTAACACCGAGTGCATACTGACGGGTTGAAGGAACACCACAGTAGTCAAAACCTACTGATGATGAACCACCACGGCCAGCACCAGCGGCAGCAACCTCGGGATCACCATCATAGTTGGTGAACAACAACAGGTTGGTAGCGCTTGCAGTGATGATGGCGCGGTCGAGAACCTTGGTCTTAGCGAGCAAAGCCCTGGGCAGGCTGTAGCTCAACGAAATGGTGCGCAGACGCAGGCTGTTCACCTTGGTAATCCAGTTAGCGGTCTCGTAGCCATAGGCACCAGTGTAGTAGTTGGTAATCACGTTGGTCGAGCTCATCTGCTTGCCGTTATAGGTGCAGGTCTCGCCAGGTTTCCACGTGTTGGACACGTTATCATAGATAGTAGCAATGATGTCGTTGCCGTTAGCATCCTGGCCAACAACCTCGTCATGACCAGTAACACCACTGATGGTCAGGGGATCGTTGCGCCAGTCACCACTGAGCTCGCTCACGCCGCTCATCGACATGGCATACTTGGTGCCATTGAAGACGTCGCCTCCAACGCGGAATTCCCACAACATGTTGAACGAAACATTCTTCCATGTAAAGGTGTTGTTCCAACCGCCAGTGAACTTGGGCTCACGGTTACCCACCTCATAGATCTTGCCAGACTCGGCCTGCTGAGGCATGCCGTTCTTGTCAAGAATCAGCTTACCGATCATGTCGGGATTGTACTTGCGGTTGTCCTCGGTATCAGCCACGCGCGACCACTTGGTACCTGCGATAGCCATAAAGTCACCACCCGAGAAGGTTGCAGCCTTGGCGCTGCCATACTGAACGTCGGTCAGGTACATGATGTCCATACCAGCGGGCAGGCCGTCCATGGTGCCACGGTTACCGGCAGCATTGATACCGGTCTCCCAAGTGAAGTCACGGGTCTGGATGGGAGTGCCGCTCAAGCTGAGCTCAAGACCCTTGTTGTAAACGGTACCGGCGTTGATTGAGCAGAAGATGTAGGCGGTGGACTGAGGACCACGCGGCGACAGGATCTGGTTAACTGACTTGTTCTTGTACCAGGTAGCGTCAAATTTCAAGCGGTTCTGGATGAAGCGCAACTCGATACCAAACTCGAGGGCGTTACCCATCTCGGGCTTGATGTAGGGGTTACCACGCTCCCAGCTGTTACCCAGACCGATGGCACCGCCCAGGTACTCACCCACGGGCCACAGCGTCGTAGCAGTCTCATAGGGGTTGGTGTCCTTACCGACCTTGGCCCATGAACCACGCACCTTACCATAGCTGAACCAGTCGGGCAAACTCTCACGGAAGAGCTCGGTGAAGGCGATGGCACCACTCACACTGGGATAGAAGTAGCTGCGATTCTCGATAGGCAGTGTCGAGGTCCAGTCGTTACGGCCGGTAACGGTCAGGAAGATGGCGTTGCGCCAGTCCATGCGGAACTCACCGAAGGCCGACACCATGCGCTTGCGCGAGCTGGAGTGCGAGAACTTCTTGTTGGAGTCAGGCACGTTGTTGTAGCTATAGAAATCAGCAATCTGGAAGTCCCAACCCTTCTGATAATCGCGGCGGGTCTTGGTATAGTCGGTAGAACCACCCAGCATCAGGTTGAAGTTGAAGTCACCAAACTGCTTGTTAAAGTTAGTCATCAAGTTGTTCGACAGATAGCGGAAGCGCAGCGTGTTATCGCTCATGAAGCCGTTGAGCCACTCGTTCTTGAAGACACCGCCACTAGCGATGCGCATCGAGTTGTCAGTCGTGTAGCTATCTACACCCATGCGGTAGCTGATCCACCACCAGTCGGTGATGTCGGCCCTGACGTTGAAGTTGCCAGTGAAGCGCTCGGTGTTATCCTTCATGGGGTTCTTATTGATGATCCAATAGGGGTTATCCATCTCGCTCCAGGGCTCAATCTCGTCACCGAACATGCGATAGCGCGTGCCATCATCGTTCATATAGTGCTTCATGTTCTCACTGGTGGGCCAGTTGTACACTGCATAGAGTGCACCGGTACCGCTCGAACCGTACAGGGCGGCACCAGTCAGGGTCTTGGCCGTGCGTGCGTCACTGTAGGCAGCGTTGGCTCCAAAGGTGAAGATACTCCAGCGCTGCTCGCCGTTGAAGCGGAAGGTTGTCTTCTTGTAACCAGTCTCGGGGACAATACCCGTCTGATCATAGAACGAACCACTCAAGTAGAAGTTTCCGTTCTTGTTACCACCGCTCACGCTCAGGTTGGTGTCCCAGATGCCTCCATTCTGGAAGAAGTCACCGGCATTGTCATACCACTGCAATCCAGACTCAGAGAGGGGAGCACCCCAGCTGTTATAGGCATGAGTGTCACCATAGCGGGCTCCCTGGTAGTTACCGTCAGCGTCATAGTAGTCCTGGAGGTAACCGCGGCCAAACTGCTTCTGTACCTTGGGCAGGTTGCTCACCTGAGAAAGGATGTACTTGGCGCTCAAGTTAACCTCGACGCGGCCTTCTTTACCTTTCTTGGTGGTAATCAGCACAACACCGTTAGCAGCACGGCTACCATAAAGGGCCGATGCGGCCGGACCTTTCAAGACACTGATGTTGTCAATATCCTCGGGGTTGATATCCATCACACGGTTAGAAGTAGTGGTTGCACTATTCATGATACCGTCAAATGCAGAGTTACCGACTACTGCCGACGAGTTGTCGTAGATGACACCATCGACAACGAACAGCGGCTGGTTGTCGCGGCTCTCTGCTCCCGAAGTACCACCACGCAGGATGATCTGGGCACCCGAACCGGCGGCACCCGACGACTGGGTGATGTTCACACCCGCAATCTTACCAGAGAGCGAGTTAATGGCGTTAGCGCTCTTGTTGCGCATCAGCTCCTCGGCCTTCAAGTCATCGACGGCATAACCGAGCGACTTCTTGTCCTTGCGGATACCGAGTGCGGTTACAACCACCTCGTCGAGGACTTGGTCATTGGCCTGCATGTCAATGTCCAGGGCGTTGCCTGCCACGGTAACTTCCATGGGCTTGCTGCCGATGTAGGACACAACGAGCACGTCACCACGGTTGGCGACAATTGAATACTTGCCATCGACATCGGTAGCGGTACCGCGGTTGGTACCCTTGACCTTGATGGTCGCACCGATGAGGGGCTCACCTTGGGCGTCACGTATGACGCCAGTAACTTTGTTGGTCTGGGCAACAGCGGTAAAACCCGTTGCGGTCTGACTCGACGTCATCCCCACGGGCACGCCACCAGCGATTGCCAACGCGGCCAACAGTGCTAATTGTTTTTTCATACGCACTTAAATTTTAAAAAAAACTATAATTTAATGACTATATAAATTTTGTCTCAGTAACCTAATATTTAGTTAAACATGATAATTAGACAGGCCATTCAGGTAACACTGCATAGCAGTGAAGAGTCTAAATGGAAGGCAAATTTGCAAATAAAAATTAACGTGACCAAAACTTTGAGTAAAAAAATGTTCACGAATGACCAAATTTGGTAAAAAATTGAAGTAATTTTTAGTGTCTTGGACAGATTTTCATGTTTATTAACGTTTGTGTTTGTAAAAAGAGGCTGATTTTTTGCCTATTTCAAAAAAAATATAGAATTTTGCACCTTGTTAAAAAATTATAACCCAAACTATTTGTTTGAAGCATTAAAGCGGCAAAAGAAAATTTTAACTTATCAATTTTAATATTAACAAATTAGAACGTGCTTATGAAAAGACATTTAGCTCTTTTGGGCGCATTGATGATGCTGTGCGGTACAGGTTACCAGGCACAAGCTACACCTGCGCCCCAGGTGACGGCAAGCTCCGCCACCAGCATTGTGACAGGCCGTGTCGTCGATGAACAGGGTGAACCCATCATCGGCGCCAGCATTGTCGAGGTTGGAACGACCCGTGGCACATCGACCGATGTGGACGGTAACTTCTCGTTAAAAGCAGGCGCTAACGCCAAGCTCCAGATCTCATTCATCGGCTACAAGACGGTGGATACCCGTGCCACAGCGGGCATGAACATTGTTCTTGTCGAGGACAAGGCGCTCCTTGATGAACTCGTTGTTGTGGGTTATGGTACCCAGAAGAAGGTGAACCTCACTGGTGCCGTATCGACTGTGGATATTGACAAGACTTTTAATTCCCGTCCCGAGCAGGACGTCTCCCGCGCATTGCAGGGAGCCGTTCCAGGTCTGAGCATTGTTAATGCCAGTGGTGATATCGACGGTAATCCCACGATGCGCATCCGTGGCGTGGGAACCCTGAGTAACGACCAGAGCACTCCGCCCATGATTGTCATCGACGGTGTCGTGAGCGACATGGATGGACTGCAGTTGCTCAACGCCAACGATATCGCGACGGTGTCGGTGCTCAAGGATGCCGCGTCGTCCTCGATCTATGGTACGCGTGCCGCCTTTGGTGTCATCTTGATCACCACCAAGATGGGTCAGAAGGGTGAGCGTGCCACCGTGAGCTACTCGAACAACTTTGGTTGGGATGATCCCACTTATCTGCCCGACTATCCTGATGTTCCCACCCAGTTGAGGTCGGCCATCATGGCCAAGAAGCGTGAAGGCTCGGATGCTGTTGAGCTCTTCGGTATGTACTTCGACCAGTTGCTGCCCTATGCCGAGGCATGGAAGCAGCAGAACGGAGGCAAGAAGATCGGTTACGGTGAGATGCGTCCCTGGCAGAGTGACAGCAATGTGGGTGACTACCGCTTCATCGGCAGCCAGCCCATGTACTATGCCGACTATGACATCCAGAACATCTGGTACAACCACGCTGCTCCTTCACAGGGCCACAACGTGTCGGTTCGCGGTGCCAGCAATCGCACGACCTACTACTTGTCCTTCGGCTACAATTATAAGGAGGACAACATGAAGTGGAATCCTGCCAAGCGCAAGCGCTACAATGCCGCCGCCAACATCTCGACCGACCTCACCGACTGGTTGACCGTGGGTGCGCGCATCAACTTCTCGCGTCGCCACTTCTCACGTGCCGATACGTGGAACAACATGTACCAGTACATCTGGCGCTGGGGCTCGTTCTTCATCCCCAGCGGCACCATCGCCGACCCCACCACGGGTGAGCAGCTCGACTTCCGCGTAATCGCTATGCAGAAGCAGGCCGCCCGCAAGAACGTGACGATGGATCGCCTGAGCATGACCGCATTCACCACCGTTCACATCACCAAGGACTTGACGTTGAATGCCGACTTCACCTATGAGATCGGTAACATGAACAGCGGCTCAAGCGATCACACGGTGTATGGCTACAACTGGAGCGGTGTGACCCCGCAGTGGATTGTGAACGACGGCAACACCAATGCATGGCGTGACAATAACAAGAGCAACAAGTGGGCAGCTAATGCCACCTTGAACTGGAACAAGAGTTTCAATGACGCTCACAACTTCAACATCATGGTCGGTGTCAATGGTGACAATTACACCAGTGACTACTTCTATGCCTACAGGCCCCAGCTCTATAGCGAAGCCTATCCTGAGCTGGCTTTGACCTATGGTGACCAGACCAAGTGGAACATCAACAGCAGCACCTACGACAAGGCTACTGCGGGCTACTTTGGCCGCATCAACTATGACTACAAGGGCATCTACCTGCTCGAGTTGAACGGACGCTACGACGGCTCGTCGAGCTTCCCCGTTAATGACCACTGGGCATTCTTCCCCTCGGGTTCGGTGGGCTACCGCTTCACCCAGGAGAAGTATTGGGACCGCCTGCGCCACATCGTGGACAACGGTAAGCTGCGTTTCTCCTACGGTACCATCGGTAACGAGGCCGTGGGCGCTAACCAGTTCCAGTCGCTCATCAGCCCCATCAGCCAGGGCAACATCTATTGGCTCAACGAGAGTGGTGCCAAGGTGACCGAACTGGGCTTGCCCACTTGGGTAAACTCCTCGCTCACCTGGGAGCGCATCACCACCATGGACGCCGGTATCGACCTGGGTCTGTTTGGCGATGTGCTCACGCTGGGCTTTGACTGGTATCAGCGCACCACCAGCGACATGCTGGGCCCGGGTACCGCACTGCCTCCCAGTGTTGGTGCCGCAGCTCCTGTGACCAACAACGGTAAGCTCCGCACCCGTGGTTGGGAAGCCACCCTCGACCTGCGCAAGCAGTTCAACAAGGACTTTGGCGCCTACTTCAGCGCCAGCATCGGTGACGCCAAGACCAAGGTCACCAAGTGGAACAACGACTCTCACCTGATTGGCCATCCCTGCAACAGTGCCTATGCCTATGAGGGCATGACCTGGGGTGACATCTGGGGCTTTGAGACCGACCGCTACTTCACCGTTAACGACTTCACCGGCAAGAATGCCGATGGCTCGTGGATTTACGCTCCCGGTGTGGCCGACCAGACCGGCATCCAGACCCAGACCTTCGTCTATGGCCCTGGTGACATCAAGTATAAGGACCTGGACCACAACGGTGTGATCGATGGCGGCAAGGGCACCCAGGAAGACCATGGTGACCTCAAGGTCATCGGTAACATGATGCCCCGCTACGAGTACAGCTTCCACGTGGGCGGTAACTTCAAGGGCTTCGACCTGGATGTATTCTTCCAGGGTGTGGGCAAGCGCGACATGTGGACCCAGTCGGCATTTGTCTTCCCGATGATGCGTGAGGCCGACCTGGCCATCTATGCCAACCAGACCAAGTACAACGTCTATGATCCCGAAAATGGCCTCGTGAACATCAGCGAGGACAACGACTTCCCCTGCCTGTTCCCCGGCAACGAGTTTGCTGGTAATGTAGTGGGCCTGTCTGGACAGGGCGGTTGCCACAACTACTATCCCCAGACCAAGTACCTCGTGGACATGAGCTACCTGCGCCTCAAGAACATCACCCTGGGTTACACCCTGCCCGAGAACTTGACCCGCAAGGTCTTTATCGACAAGCTGCGTGTCTATGGTAGCGTGAACAACCTGTGTCTGCTCCACAAGGGCAACGGTGACCTCCCCATCGATCCCGAGATGAACGCCGGACAGGGCTCTCTGGGTTATGGCACCTGGGGACGCACCTATCCCATCAACCGCACCTGGTCGGTGGGCTTGCAGGTAACCTTCGGCACCACCCGCAGCGCTGCTGCCCCCACTGGTGACAACAGCGCCCTGAATGCCCAGATCAACGACCTGCGCGCTCAACTGGCCAACGCCGAGAACAGCTACAACGCCCGTATCGCCGAGCTGCAGAACCAGCTCAATAACGCCAACAACCGCAATGCTCAGCTCCAGAAGGACCTGAACGCTTGCCAGAACAGCAAGAGCGGCATGATTGACAAGGCCCTGCAGTACATGACCATCCTCGTGCACTTCCCCATCAACTCGATGGCAGTGTATGCCGACCAGCAGCCCAACGTGGAGCGCATCGCTTCTTACATGAAGAGCCACCCCGAGGCCACCTGCGTCATCAATGGCTATGCCTCTAAGGACGGCCCCATGGAGCGCAACATCACTCTCGCCAATGGCCGCGCCGCCAGCGTGAAGGATATGCTCGTCAACAAGTATGGCATCGATGCCAAGCGCATCAACGCCCAGGGTCAGGGCATCGGCAAGATGTTTGATGAACTGAGCTGGAACCGTGTTTCCATCTGCGAGATTATCGTGAAGTAAGGTTTAATTGAGTTTTAAGTTTTTAGTTTTAAAGTTGTAAGTAATATGACCAAGAGAGACGATACAGTTCCAGGTGATACTATTCACACTAAAAACTAAAAACTATCAACTAAAAACTAAAAGAATATGAAATCATTGAAATCAATAATATTGTGTGGACTGGGTGTCGCAGTCTTGTCCATGTCCTCATGCGACGACATGCTCTCCAAGAGCGAGCGCACCAAGTTTGAGCTCGGCCAGGAATTCTGGAATAACACCAACCAGGTGGCCAGCTACAGTAATGCACTCTATGAGAACTACATCGGCTACGGCACTGGTGGCGGTGCAGGATGGTTCTACTTCAAGAGCCTGAGTGATGATCAGGTGAACCCCAGCTTTGATGACTGGATGTTTACCACTGTTCCCGGCACGTCCAGCTACTGGAGCGATCCCTACAGGGAGATTCGCCGCTGCAACTACATGTTGACCGGCTTGGCTAGCTCCACCCTGCTTGAGGGCGAGAAGAGTTATTACGTTGCCGTTGGCCGCCTGAACCGTGCCTGGCAGTACTACCAGCTCGTGCGCATGTATGGTAATGTCAACATGCTCGACGAGGTCATCCTCGACCCCGTGGCACAGAGCGACGTCGTCTATGGACCGCAGACCGACCGCGACCAGGTCATGGACTTTGTCCTTGACGACTTGAATTATGCCGTTCAGCACCTGGGCAATGGTGGCAAGAACTCCTGGAGCAAGGACATGGCACTGGCCATGAAGAGCGACATCTGCCTCTATGAGGGTACCTACTGCAAGTACCGCAATGCCGAGGACAACGGCAAGGCTGCCGATCCCACCCGTGCCCAGAAGTACCTGAGCGAGTGCGTCAGCGCTTCGCAGGAACTCATGAACTCGGGCAAGTACAGCCTGAGCGCCAACTATGGCGATGTGTACAACTCACTTGACCTGAGCAAGAACTCCGAGGTCATCTTCTTCCGCAACTATGTGAAGGACCAGTTGATGCACTCCACCGCCGACTATACCGCTTCCTCTTCACAGCAGCGCGGTATCAGCAAGGACGCTATTGACGCATTCCTGTTCCTGGATGGTAAGCCCCTGGCCACCACCACCTACAACACCGATGACCGTCCCGTGCTCGACCCGACCAACAATGCCTACAGCATCAAGAACATGCTCGCCAACCGCGACAAGCGCCTGAGCGTGCTGCTCGATCCGTATCTGTGCTTCAAGGGCCATGGTTGGGTGCGCTCCAACTCGATGCTCATGACCTCATCGACGGGTTACAACATTGCCAAGTATGACAACACCCAGATGGAAGTGGACTACCGCATCAACACCGGCAAGAACTACACCGACGCCCCCATCTACTGGCTGGCTGTCATCTACCTGAACTATGCCGAGGCCAAGGCCGAACTGGGCACCATCGAACAGAATGACCTTGACATCAGCATCAACCTGCTCCAGGCTCGCGCTGGCCTGCCCGGCATGACCACCGCTCCCGCTTTTGACCCCGCCAACAATATGGGTGTCAGCAACTTGCTGTGGGAAATCCGCCGTGCACGCCGTTGTGAGCTCATGGCCGACAACTGGTACCGCTATTGGGACCTCGTGCGCTGGCATCAGCTCGACCTGCTCGACAGCCAGGCCCATCCCAACATCAACCGCGGTGCCTACCTGGGTGGCGTGACCGACCTGGACGAGGCCTTCACCCTGGATGCTAACGGCTACATCATCCCCGTGAGCAAGCAGCGCACCTTCGACAAGAAGTACTACTTGTGCCCCATCCCCAGCAACCAGATCACGCTGAGCAAGGACGGCACCAAGCAGAACCCTGGTTGGTAAGGCTTTAGGTTTTAGGTCTTAGGTTTTAGGCTTTAGGTTTTAAGGTTTTAAGGCTTTAGGTCTAATACTTAACGACCATCTATAATAAGGCTACCGCCACGACAGTTCAAGGTCGTGGCGGTAGTCTTTTGCTTTCCAGATGACCTGGAATCGCTAGTGTTGATTACTGGTAAGCCCTGATGCGCACGTCGATGCCGCTGCCGTCCAGGAGCTTGACGACCTGCTGGATGTCGGTCTGGCCATAGTGGTAGGGGAACAACACGGCAGGCTTCACCATCGTGGCGGCATGGGCACACTGCTCGGGAGTCATCGTGTAGGGCAGGTTGCAGGGCAGGAAGGCCACATCGATGTCCTTGATGGCGGCCATCTCGGGGATGTCCTCGGTGTCGCCGGCGATGTAGATGCGCATTCCCTCGATGGTGAGCACAAAGCCGTTGTCGCGGCCCTTGGGATGGAACTGCAGTTTGTCGGGCGAGTTGTTGTAGGCTGGCACGGCCTCAATGGTCCAGCCAGCGGCCAGCGTGCGGCTGTCACCGTTGGCCATCACATCGCCCTTACCGCCCAGCAGCTCATGGCAACGGGCATTGGTGATGAGCACGGTACCCGGCTTGCTCAACTGGTTGATGGCCACCGAGTCCAGGTGGTCAAAGTGCTCATGCGTCACCAGGATGTAGTCGGCCTGGGGCAGGGTAGAGTAGTCGGTCTCGGGCTTGACAGCCGTGGTCACGGGATCGACATAGATCCACTTCTCACCCACCTGCATCCTCACGCTGCCGTGCTTGATGCAATACATCTTCACCGTTGTGCCACCCTGCGTCTTGAACACGTCACAGCCCTCCTGGGCGCTCTCACTGCCTTGTGCCGTGCAACCGCACATGGCACCAATAATCATCATTGCCATAATCAAAAACTTAACTTTCATCTTTCTACATTTATCTGTTTAACAGCGCTAAAGGTACACATTTTATTTAAAAAGCGCACCACAGTGGCAATATTTTAGGATTTTTTTCTTAACTTTGCACCTCATAAACTCACTTAGTACTTGAAATCATGAAAAAATATGATGAACTCAAGGTGTTCTGCAAGAATACCAACGAGTATATCGGTATCGATGGAGGCGAAGCGCTTATCGACCTGTATGACACCATTAAAGGCCGCCTTGGTCTCAAGGGTGATGCCGTGTGTGTGCTGGTCAACAACAAGGTCGAGGATTTGCACTACCCCGTCTTTGCGCCCAAGCATGTTGAGTTTATCGACATTACCCGCAACAGCGGTTACAGGGTGATGACACGGTCGTTGTGCATGGTGCTCTACAAGGCCCTCAACGACCTGTACCCCGGCAAGCGACTGTGCATCCAGCACAGCATCAGCAACGGCCATTATTGCCAGATCAAGCACGAGGAGAAGTTCCTCACCCCCGAGATCATCGACCAGCTCAAGCAGCGCATGGCCGAGATCATTGATGCCGACCTGCCCTTCATCCGTCACGAGCGCCTCACCTCCGATGTCATCGAGATGTTCCGCAAGCAGGGTCTCAAGGACAAGGTGCGCATCCTGGAAAGCGCCAACCAGCTCTATACCATCTATTACAAGCTAGATGACATCATCGACAGCTTCTACGGGCCTCTCGTCCCCTCGACAGGGATGTTGAAGGTCTTTGATCTGGTACCCTATGAGGAAGGTATGCTCCTGCTGGGGCCTGACCGCCAGGACATCACCCGTGTCGCGCAATGGGAGCCACAACCCAAGCTGTTCCAGGCATTTACCGACTATATCAACTTCAACAAGATTATCCGCCTGGGCGATGTGGGTGAATTGAACCATGCCATCAAGGCTGGCTATGCCCCCTTGCTCATCAATGTGGTGGAAGCGCTCCACAACAAGCACTTTATCCAGATTGCTGACGAGATCACTCGCCGCTACCACGAGGGCGGGGCACGCGTCGTGCTCATCGCCGGGCCGTCGTCAAGCGGCAAGACCACCTCATCCAAGCGACTGGCCATCCAACTGATGACCAACTACATCGTGCCCAAGATCATCGAGCTCGACAACTACTTCATCAACCGCGAGCACACGCCGCGCGACGAGAATGGCGACTATGACTACGAGTCGCTCTATGCCCTTGACCTGGAACAGTTCAACAAGGACGTGACCGACCTGCTGGCCGGCAAGGAAGTGGCCATGCCCACCTACAACTTCAAGACCGGTGAGCGTGAATACCTGGGCAACACGATGCAGCTCAACGAGGGCGACATCCTGCTCATGGAAGGCATTCACGGCCTGAATCCCGAACTCACCAAGCTCATTCCCGATGAGCAGAAGTTCCGCGTGTTTGTCTCGGCACTGACAACGCTCAATATCGATGACCACAACTGGATTGGCACCTACGATAACCGACTGCTGCGCCGCATCATCCGCGACTACAAGTACCGCGGCAGCAGCGCCCTGCAGACCATCCAGCGCTGGCCCAGCGTGCGCCGCGGCGAGAACAAGTGGATCATGCCGTTCCACGAGAATGCCGACGCCATGTTCAACTCCTCGCTGCTGTTTGAGCTGTCGGCCATCAAGAACACCGCACTGCCCATCCTGCAACAGGTGCCCAGCAGCGTGCCCGAGTATGCCGAGGCCTCACGCCTGATCAAGTTCTTGAACTACTTTGAGCCGCTGGACGAGAAAGACATTCCCAGCACGAGCTTGTTGCGTGAATTCCTGGGCGGCAGCAGTTTCAACTATTAGCGATAACTACGGGCCTTACTGCGATGTGCGGTAAGGCCCGATTGCTTTTATAAAGTGGTACTCCACAACGAGATAACAACTAAACAAATATAACTGATGACTGACATTACAGCAACTGCACAACATGACAACAGCGGGCACATGTCGCTGGAAGAATTCTGTGGAACCATCCGTCACCTGGAAGCTCAGGGCAAGGACGGTATCTCACTGTTCAACCAGGTGATCTCAGAGGGCTATGCTCCTGACCTCATTGCCGAGGATGAGTACCAGCACAGCCGCCGCCTGGAGCGCATCACCACCGAGATCACGCGCCGTTTCCGCCAGGAAGGGTTGCGCATTGTGCTCGTGGCTGGCCCGTCCTGCTCGGGCAAGACCACCACGTCACGCTTCCTGAACCACATGCTGCGCGACAATGGCATCCAGCCTTGTGTGGTTTCACTTGACAACTATTTCCTCAATCTCGACCAGAGGCCACTAGATGCACACGGCAACATCGACTATGAGTCCTTCTATGGCCTCGACCTCAAGCAACTGGGACGCGATGTCGCCAGCCTGCTTGCAGGCGACCAGGTGTCGATGCCCACCTATGACTACGTGAAAGGGGAACGCACCTATCGCGGCAACACCCTCAAGCTGGAAAGCAACAGCCTGCTCTTCCTGGAGGGACTACATGCCCTCAACCCCCAGCTCATCCCCTCCATTCCCGATGAACTCAAGTTCAACCTCTTTATCACCGCCCAGGCAACCATCTATTATGGCGAGAAAGCCGGGCTGGAAGAACACGACAACCGCTTGCTCAGGCGCATCTACCGCGACTTCAACAGCCGCGGTGCCACGGCCTTGCAGACCCTCCAGTGGTGGCCCGGCGTGTTGCGTGGAGAGCACCTGTGGATCCTGCCGTTTGCCAGCCATGCCGACGCATGGTTCAATACCTCGATGGTGTTTGAATTCTCGGCCATCAAGTCTCGTGTGAGCCAATTGCTGCAAGAAGTTCCTGAGACCGAACCCGTGGAATACAAGATAGCACAGCGCCTGCACGCCATGCTGGCCCGCATCGCCCCGTTGACCCACGAGGACTTTGTCGCCATCGCGCCCAAGCGCCGATTCCTCCTCAGCAACGAGGGTAAATAATCCAAGTTTTTTGTAAGTGGCTTGGCCACTTGAGAAACTTGAATAAATGAAAAGCGTGGACTGAATTTGCCACACCTATAACTCGAATGTCTTGACTGTGAGATATACTTTGATTTCCCTCAATTGCTTGCAGAGAGAATGAAATTCCTTGGCTTGTCCAACAAAATCGTGGCTATTTCTTTGTGAACTAACAAAGAATGACTAATTTTGTAGCATGACAAAACAGGACTATGTAAAGCAGTTTTCATCGCCATGTTTCTGGGATACCGATCAACAATCATTTGATTTAGAGCGTTATCCGGCATTTATTGTGTCGCGGGTATTTGAAATGGGGACACTGAACGATTGGCGACTGCTTGTTGCTTATTATGGTCTTGACCGCATTGTTGAGGTGTGCAAGAGTCTGCGTCATCTCGACAGGGTTAGTTTGTCATTTATTACAGCTATTTCTAATACTTCACCGACCGATTACCGATGCTACACTTCAATACAATAGCAACCAGGACACTGACCCTGCTTGAGGGGCTGATGGATGAGCCGTTATTGGCCGCCACGCGCTTGGTCGGGGGAACGGCTTTAGCATTGCAACTTGGACACCGCACTTCTATTGATCTGGACCTATTTGGTCATATCTCCTGTGACGATATTCAGCTCCGGAAAACGCTTGCATCCCATGGTCAGTTGCAGGAAATCAGCATGTCACAAAATGTGAAACTATTTACCATAGACGGGGTTAAGGTCGATATAGTCAATTATGATAGCCCATGGATTGATGGGATGGTGAAGCACGACAATCTGCGGTTAGCATCGGTATCCGAGATTGCCGCTATGAAGATTCGTGCCATTATTGGTCGAGGTACCCGTAAAGACTTTGTAGATCTTTATTATCT
The DNA here is from genome assembly GCA_947165485.1 of uncultured Prevotellaceae bacterium. GTDB lineage: Bacteria > Bacteroidota > Bacteroidia > Bacteroidales > Muribaculaceae > Sodaliphilus. The sequence goes on along the minus strand of CAMVAP010000021.1, from coordinate 3,488 downwards.
TCTACAATTGTTCTCAATTGAGGATATCATGGCATTATTCAGGAAGAAGTATCCTGATGTGAATGATTTTATTGCTATTCGCAGTCTAACTTACTTTGAAGATGCAGAGCAAGCTCCAATGCCTATGATGATGGATAAATCGGTCACATGGGAAAGCATGAAATCCCATATTCTCCACAATGTGAATATCATTGTCTAAATCCGCTTTAAAAACAATATCATTTTTCAAGTATTGAATCCACTTTAAAAAGTGGCTTGGCCACTTGAGAAACTGAATTTCAATCGTCGCTGACGACCTGGAAATCCTTGTTCTCGTCCTCATAGTCGCTTTCCCAGTACTCCTCGCTCCACTGCTTGCCGCCCGAGTCCACCATCTTGCCGCCAGCATCGGGAGCCTCGTCTTCCAGCTCCTGGGCCTCAAAGATGAAGTTGTCCTCGGCCTGCTCGCGGTGGCGCTCGTCCAGGTCACGATGGGTCAAGCTCTCGGGGATGCGGTTGCGCTCATCGTTGATGGTGCGCCACAACAGGTCCTTCAACTCGGTCAAGCCCATCTGAGCCACGCTCGAAATAAACACGCTGGGCACATCCTCGGGCAGTTCGGGCCGCATCTGCTCGATGAGTTCCTCGTCGAGCATGTCACACTTGGTGATGGCCAGCACGCGCGGTTTCTCGACCAGGTCGGGGTTAAAGGTCTCCAGCTCGTTGCACAGGATGCTGTACTCCTTGCGGATGTCATCACTGTCGGCAGGCACCATAAACAGCAGCACAGCGTTGCGCTCGATGTGGCGCAGGAAGCGCAGCCCCAGGCCACGGCCCTCACTGGCACCCTCGATGATGCCGGGGATGTCGGCCATGACAAACGACTGCTGCCCGCGGTAGGACACAATGCCCAGGTTGGGCTCCAGCGTCGTGAAGGGGTAGTTGGCAATCTTGGGCTTGGCCGCGCTGATGACACTCAACAGGGTGGATTTGCCCGCATTGGGGAATCCCACGAGTCCCACGTCGGCCAGCAATTTGAGCTCCAGAATCACAGCTTTTTCCACGCCCCGTTCTCCTGGCTGTGCAAAGCGCGGAGTCTGCCGTGTCGCTGTCTTGAAGTGCTGGTTGCCCAAGCCGCCACGACCGCCACGCAGCAAGCGCACCACCTGGCCATCCTCGGTCACGTCACACAGGAACTGGCCCGTCTCGGCATCATAGACCGCCGTGCCGCACGGTACCTCGATCGTGCGGTCCTCACCATCCTTGCCACTGCACTGGTTCTCACTGCCGGCCTGGCCATCGGTGGCAAACACGTGGCGCTGGTACTTCAAGTGGATCAGCGTCCACAGGTTGCGGTTCCCCTTCAGGAAAATGTGGCCGCCACGGCCACCATCACCACCGTCAGGACCTCCCTTGGGGACATACTTGGCACGATGCAGATGGGCCGAACCGGCGCCGCCCTTACCACTGCGGCACAGGATTTTCACATAGTCGATAAAATTGCTTTCTGCCATAACAGTCTGTATTTATTTTTGCAAAGATAGTATTTTTTCATGTGATTGGAAAATTCTTGCTATCTTTGCCCTCATCTAACAACTCAACGATTCAATTCATCATGATACTTGATTCTATTACTTGGACCGCTAGTCCCAACCTGTTCTCCTTTGGCTCTATCACTGTCAGGTGGTACGGCCTGATGTTTGCCATCGGCTTCCTGGTTGGTTATGAAATTGTTTACCGCATCTTCCGTCACGAGGGGGCACGCGAGAGCTGGGTGGGCAGCCTGTTCATCTATGTTGTCGTGGCCACCATTGTGGGCGCCAGGCTGGGGCACGTCTTGTTCTACGACTGGAGTTACTACAGCCAGCACCTGGGGGAAATCCCCAAGATATGGGAAGGCGGACTGGCCAGCCACGGCGGCACGCTGGGCATCATGATCGCCATCTGGCTCTACAGCCGCTATGTCACCCGCAAGCCCATGCTCTGGACCTTTGATCGCCTGGTGGTGCCCGTGGGACTAGTCGCCGCGCTCATCCGCATCGGCAACCTGATGAACCATGAGATCTACGGCGGCGAGACCTCCATGCCCTGGGGATTCCGCTTTATCGACAACATAGGGCAGTGGATGCAGGGAGCCGAGCCGGTCTTCACGGCGCCGTGCCACCCCACCCAGCTCTATGAGGCCACCTTCTACCTGCTGACGTTTGCCCTGTGCATGGTGATGTACTGGCGATGGCGCTGTCAGGAGCGCGAGGGGTTGATCTTCGGCACCTTCATGCTGGGCATCTTTGTGCCGCGCTTCTTCATCGAGTATATCAAGAACGTGCAGGAGCCGTGGGAAATCGCCATGCGCCAGAACTGGGGCATCGACCAGGGCCAGCTGTTGAGCATCCCGTTCATCGTGCTGGGCATCTGGCTCATCATCCGCGCCATGCGCCGCCCACGCGTGCCGCTGGAGTACCCCGACCGCTTTGCCGATTAGATTTTAGGCTTTAGGCTATAGGTTATAGGCTTTAGGACTGCGGATGCTAAGTTACAACTAAAAACTTACAACTTACAAGTTACAACTAAAAATGAAGAAAATTCTCCACTATTTTTTCCTGGTGCTGGCCGTACTATCACTGTGCTGCTGCACCGGCAACAACACCCAGCCAGCAATGGATAGCAACGACACCATTATATCCCAGGACTCACCCGTGATAATCGACGACACCACCGTCCAGGGGCTCATCGTCTATTACCCCCAGTTCAGCCGCATCGACCTCGTGTGCGAGACCATGCCGTCGCAACAGGACACCAGCGTCATCTTCACTGCCGAGGCAGCCTTCACCCACGAGTTGCTTGACGAGTTTGCCCACAGCAACATCGACGGCGACCACGTGAGCGGCGGGCAGCGCTATCAGGGTGCCAAGTGCAAGGACAACAGCGGCGCTTTTGCCTGGTTTGACGACACGACGTGGGAATTTGTACACGGTGAGTATGGCGAACTGCTCGACAGCGTCGCCCAGGCTGGCGGCATGGGCTTCGGACAGGCCATCATCATCTACAACGGCGAGAGCATCCGCCCCCTGTGGCGCGACAACAAGGTGACCCACTACCGCGCCCTGTGCGAGAAGGACGGCCACCTGTGCATCGCCGACAGCCGCGACGAGGTGAGTTATGAGGACTTTGTCACACTGCTCGAGACCTTTGCCCCCACCCATGCCCTCTACATGGACATGGGAGCAGGCTGGAACCACTCCTGGTGGCGCGATGCCACTGGCAAGGTGCACGAGATCCACCCCATCGCCGACAAGTCCCGCTACTGCACCAACTGGATCACCTTCTACAAGTAAAAAACGGCGCTGTGTCATAATGCTATGCTTGCAATATGATCCGTGCTTTGCACGGAGAACCTTTAGCTCGGCGAAGCCAAATTAAACAAAATAAATTTTTATTTCAATTTTATTTATAATTATTACTGTCCGGTAAAAAATCAGCAAGGTTGCATAAGCACTTCGGGATCAAAG